>JAYRTA010000319.1:0-3032 GCA_041919875.1 Arenimonas sp. | reverse complement strand
GGTCATCGCGCCGCTGTCGCCCTGGCCGACGGCGACCACGCGGTCGCCGACCTTGAGCACGCCGCCGTTGGCCGCCGGGCCGCCGGGCACGATGGTGCGCACGGCCACGAATTCATCCTGCCGCTGCAGGATGGCGCCGATGCCCTCCATGGACAGGCGCATGGACATGTTGAAGTTCTCGGCGCTGCGCGGCGACATGTAGCCGGTGTGCGGGTCGATCGAGCCCGCATAGGCGTTCATGAAGGTCTCGAAGACGTCGTCGGCGCGCAGCTCGTGCACGCGCTCGGCAATGCCGGCGTAGCGCTTGTCGAGGGTGCGTCGGATCTCGTCGGGCTTGCGGCCGGCGAGCTTCAGGCGCAGGACGTCGTTCTTGACGTACTTGGCCCAGAGCGCGTCCAGCTCGGCGCCATCCGAGGCCCAGGCCGCGTCCTCGCGGTCGTAGCTCCAGGTTTCGTTGCCGCTGAAGTCCATCGGCTGGGACAGCATCGCGCGCGCGGGCGATGCGCTCGTCCACGCGCTTGACGTAGGTGGCGAAGATATCGAAGGCCGGGTCGAAGCGCTGCTGGCGCAGGGCGTCGTCGTGGCTGCGGCGCCAGGGCTCGAAGCGGGCGATGTCCTCGCGCGTGAAGAACAGCTTCTGGCTGTCGAGCGAATCGAGGTAGCGGCGGTGGATCTCGGCCGACATCGCATCGTCCAGCGGCATCGGCCGGTAGACGTAGCGGCTGTCGGACAGCAGGCCGTAGACCCAGCGGGCGGCCATGGCCTGCTCGGGTGTCGCCTGGAAGCCGTCGGCCGCGCGCGCGCCGCCGGCGGGCGCCGGCGCGGTGCCGGCCGAAACGGCCAGGGCCAGCGGCAGGGCCAGGGAAAGGGCGATCAGCTTTTGCTTGAGCATGGCGGTATCCGGTATCGCAGGGGCCCAGCTTGCGCGGAGGGGCCGCGCCAGGGCCAGTGCCGATGGTGGGGTGATGGGGCGAGCATACCCCCGGACGGGATCAGCCGTGGACGGGCACGAAGCCGGCTTCAGCGGCCATTCGGTCCGCGTGGTAGCTCGAACGCACCATCGGCCCGGAGGCGACGTGCGTGAAGCCCATGTCGAGGCCGGCCTGTTCCAGGGCCTTGAACTCGTCCGGCGTCCAGTAGCGCATCACCGGGTGGTGGTGCGGCGTGGGCTGCAGGTACTGGCCGATGGTGACCATGTCCACGTCGTGCGCCCGCAGGTCGCGCAGGGTACCCAGCACCTGGTCCATGTCCTCGCCCAGGCCGAGCATGATGCCGGACTTGGTCGGTACGTCGGGATGCTGCGCCTTGAAGCGCTTGAGCAGGTCCAGCGACCACTGGTAATCGGCGCCCGGGCGCACGTTCGGGTACAGGCCCGGGACGGTTTCGAGGTTGTGGTTGAAGACGTCCGGCGGCGACTGCGCCAGGATGTCCAGCGCGCGTTCCATCCGGCCCTTGCCGCGGAAATCGGGCGTGAGGATCTCGATCTTCAGGGCCGGCGACAGCGCGCGCGCCTCGCGGATGCAGTCCACGAAGTGCTGGGCGCCGCCGTCGCGCAGGTCGTCGCGGTCCACCGAGGTGATCACCACGTAGCGCAGGCCCATGTCGGCGATCGTGCGGGCCAGGTTGGCCGGCTCGCTGGCGTCGGGCGGCTTGGGCCGGCCGTGGGCGACGTCGCAGAAGCTGCACCGCCGCGTGCAGACCTCGCCCAGGATCATGAAGGTGGCCGTGCCGTGGCTGAAGCACTCGTGGATGTTGGGGCAGCTGGCTTCCTCGCAGACCGTGACCAGGCGGTTCTCGCGCAGCTTGGACTTGAGCCTGGCCACGGCGTTGCCGGCCGGGATGCGCACGCGGATCCAGCTGGGCTTGCGCAGCACGGGGGCGGCGTCGTCGAACTTCACCGGGCTGCGGCCGATCTTGTCGCCGCCCAGCTGCTTCTCGCCCTCGACCAGGGGCGAACCGAGCACCTGCAGGGGAATGGACTTGGCGGCGGGGTCGGACATGGGGCGGCTCAGGCGGCGGGGGCGAGATCGGGCAGTTCGGCCACCCGGCGGGCCGCGAGGCCCAGGTGGCGCGACAGCGCGGCAACGACCGCGTCGGCCACGGCATCGGGGTCGCCGGGGCCGCCCAAGTCTAGCACCGAGGTCACTTCCAACCCGGTGAATCCGCAGGGATTGATGCGCCGGAACGGCTCCAGGTCCATGGCCACGTTGAAGGCCAGGCCGTGGAAGCTGCAGCCCCGGCGAACGCGCAGGCCCAGGGCCATCACCTTGGCGCCATCCACGTAGATGCCGGGGGCGCCGTCGCGGCGCTCGCCGCGGATGCCGTAGCCGGCCAGCACCTCGATCACCGCGGCTTCGATGCGGCAGACCAGTTCGCGCACGCCCAGTCCCAGGCGGCGCAGGTCCACCAGCGGATAGGCCACGACCTGGCCGGGGCCGTGGTAGGTCACCTGGCCGCCGCGGTCCACCTGCAGCACCGGGATGTCGCCCGGGGCGAGCACGTGTTCGGGCTTGCCGGCCTGGCCGAGGGTGAAGACCGGCGGATGTTCCACCACCCAGAGTTCATCCTCGGTGTCGGGGCCGCGGGCATCGGTGAAGCGCTGCATCGCCCGCCACACCGGCTCGTAGGCCTGCCGGCCAAGCCGGCGCACCCGCCAGGGGCGCGCGGGGGCCTCGTCCAGGGGCGGCGTGGCGCACCAGGAGGTCACAGCGTCCACTTCACCGCCGGATGGTCGCGCAGGGCGCCGTGGGCGGCGTCGTAGTCCTCGCGCGAGTGGGCCTCGAAGACCAGGGTCACCGAGACATAGTTGCCCTTGGCCGAGGGGCGCACCGAGGTGCGGTCGTGGTAGACGGTCAGGCCCAGGGCATCGAGCACCATCGGCGCGACCAGGTGCAGGTCGGCCTCGACCGAGCCCATGGCACTGATCTCGAAGACGCCCGGGAACTGGAAGCCGTGGTCGGGGTTGTCGGACTGGATGCTCATGCCGGCCATTATGGGGGCGCCCCGCCCCCCGCCCAAGCCTCAGCCCGGGC
>JAYRTA010000318.1:0-3053 GCA_041919875.1 Arenimonas sp. | reverse complement strand
GCGAAGCGGCCGAGGCGATGAAGGACGGCCCCTGGCCCCTGTTCGTCCAGGGCACCGCGCCGCGCAGCACCCTGCTCGAGCAGTTCCGAGCCTCCGGCAATGGCGTCCTGCTGGGGGCCGCCAGCTTCTGGGAGGGCGTGGACGTGGCCGGCGAGGCGCTGAGCGTCGTCTGCATCGACCGCCTGCCCTTCGCCGCGCCCGACGACCCGGTGCTCGAGGCCCGGCTCGACGCCGTGCGCCGCGCCGGCGGCAATCCCTTCCGCGACGAACAGCTGCCGCAGGCCGTGATCGCGCTCAAGCAGGGCGTCGGCCGCCTGATCCGCACGCACGCCGACCGCGGCGTGCTGGTGCTCTGCGACCCGCGCCTGCTGGGCAAGTCCTACGGCCGGCTGTTCCTCGACAGCCTGCCGCCGGTGCCGCGCACGCGCGATGTCCGCGACGTGCAGGCCTTCTTCGCGGCACAATCGCCGGCGCCCGCCCCGGTCGCCGACGAGGAATGGCCGTGAAGCTCCTGGCCATCGAAACCAGCACCGAAGCCTGCTCGGTCGCCGTCTACGTGGACGGCGCCGTGCACGCGCGCCACGAACTGGCGCCGCGCCGCCACACCCAGCTCGTGCTGCCCTGGGCCGAACAGCTGCTGTCCGAGGCCGGCCTCGCCCGCACCGCGCTCGATGCCATCGCCGTCGGCCGCGGCCCCGGCGCCTTCACCGGCGTGCGCCTGGCCATCGCCCTCACCCAGGGCCTGGCGCTGGCGCTCGATCGCCCGGTGGTGCCGGTGTCCACGCTGGCGGTGCTGGCGATGCAGGGGCAGGGCGAGGTCCTGGCCGCCATCGATGCCCGCATGGGCGAGATCTACGTGGGCCGCTTCCGCCGCGACAGCGATGGCCTCGTCGAGGCCACCGGCGCCGAACAGGTCCTGCCCCCCGGCCAGGTCGACCTGCCCACCGGCCGCGTGCACGGGGTGGGCACCGGCTTCGATGCCGAACAGGGCGCGCTGCGCCAGCGACTCGACGGCCACCTCGTGGCGGTGGACGCCGGCGCACTGCCCCGCGCCGCCGACCTGGCCCGACTGGCCGCCGCCGCCTTCGCGCGTGGCGAGGCGATGGATGCTGCGCGGATCGAGCCGGCCTACCTGCGCGACAAGGTCGCGCTCACCCTGGCCGAACAGGGCAAGCCGCCGCTCCGCTGAGCGCGGCCCCGGCGGCCGGTCAGCCCACCAGCACCAGGGTCGCCAGGCCCAGGAAGCAGAAGAAGCCCATCACGTCGGTGACGGTGGTGAGGAAGATCGCGCTCGCCAGGGCCGGGTCGAAGCCCAGCCGCCGCAAGGTCAGCGGCACCAGCACGCCGGCCAGGCTGGCGAACAGCAGGTTGAGCACGAGCGCGGTGAAGATCACCGCCGACAGCTGCCAGTCCCCGAACCACAGCCAGACCGCGAGCGAAAGCACCGCGCCCAGCGCCAGGCCATTGAGCAGCGCCACCCGGGCCTCCTTCCACAGCAGCACGCCGGCGTTGGCGCTCGACACCTGGCCCAGGGCCAGGCCGCGCACCATCAGCGCCAGCACCTGGGTGCCGGCGTTGCCGCCCATGCCGGCGACGATCGGCATCAGCACCGCCAGCGCGACGATCTTCTCGATCGTGGCCTCGAAGCGGCCGACCACGCTGGCCGCGAGGAAGGCGGTGGCCAGGTTGATGCCCAGCCACAGCACGCGCCGGCGCGCCGCGCGCGCGACCGGGCTGAACATGTCCTCGTCCTCGTCCAGGCCGGCGGCGCCGAGGGCCTGGTGGTCGGCCTGCTCGCGGATGATGTCCACGACGTCGTCGATGGTGATGCGGCCGAGCAGGATGTTGTTCTCGTCCACCACCGGGGCCGAGATCCAGTCGTGGTCGGAGAACTGCTGGGCCACTTCGTTGGCCGGGGTGTCGACCTCGATCGCGGGCTGTTCGTCGTCGAACAGTTCGTTGATCGGCGTGCCGGCGTCGTGCGTGAGCAGGGACGCCAGCGCGACCCGGCCCAGGTACTGGTGGCGGCGGCTGACCACGAACAGGTGGTCGGTGTGGCCCGGGATTTCGCCGCGCAGGCGCAGGTAGCGCAGCACGACATCCACGGTGACGTCGGTGCGCACCGTGATCACGTCCGGGTTCATGAGGCGGCCGGCGCTGTCCTCCGGATACGAAAGCACCTGCTCCAGGCGCTCGCGGTTCTCGCGATCCATGGACTTGAGGACTTCGTCGATGACGGTGTCCGGCAGGTCCTCGGCCAGTTCGGCGAGGTCGTCGATGTCGAGGTCTTCGACGGCCGCGACGATCTCGTCCGGGTCCATGTCGGCGATGAGGCCTTCGCGCACGTCGTCGCCCACGTGCAGCAGGACTTCGCCGTCATCCTCGGGATCGACCAGGCCCCAGACGATGGCGCGCTTGGCCGGGGGCAGGGATTCGAGCAGGTTGCCGATCTCGGCCGGCGAGAGCGAGTTGACCAGGCGGCGCACGGGCCCGAGCCGGCCGGTGTCGAGCGCATCCGACAACAGACGCAGCTGGTGGGCGGTCTTCTCGTGGCGGATGGCGTCGGCCATCGGTCGGCTCCCGGCAGGACCCGCGCATTATGCCGTTCCGCTCTTGCCAGCGGGTGACCTCGGCTCCAGCGGTGGGCTTGCTGGCTCGATACCAGCCCGTGGCCGGGTGGACTACGTCGCGCGAGGATGGGGTCTGACCCCGTTTTCGCGACCTCTCGCTCTTGGTGGTTCGCGGGCCCGCTGGCCGGGTGGCTACCGGGTGGCGCCATCGCGGTGCACCTACGTTTGCCCGTCCCTCAGTCAGCGCGTCATCCATGACCACTGATTCGGGCCCGCTACGGCCTCCTGCCTTCGCTCGGGCAAACATAGGTACACCACGCTGTCGCACGATTTCCTCGGCGGCCAGCAGGAACGGAATCACAAGGTGGTCGTACGGCCGGGAGCTGCGCGAAGTGTCAGACGGCGGCGTCTGTGTCTTCTACTTCCTACTTCCTCGCCCCAGGTATTGGACTTCCCAACATCCACCAGCGTCCTCGCACCGCG
>JAYRTA010000317.1:0-3054 GCA_041919875.1 Arenimonas sp. | reverse complement strand
GATCCGCACTGGCCCGGCTGGCGCGACATCGGCGGCAAGCCGGTGCTCACCTGCCGCGGTGGCGCCGAGCGCGCGGATTCGGTGTTGGCCGGGCTGCATGCCTTGCCCGGCACGGTCAGCGAGGAGCAGTGGGTGCTGGTGCACGATGCCGCGCGCCCCTGCCTGCGCCGGCAGGACCTGGCCCGGCTGCTGGCGGTGGGCCAGGCCGATCCGGTCGGCGCATTGCTGGCCGCGCCGGTGCGCGACACCCTCAAGCGCGCCGATCCGGTGGGCAAGAGCCAGGCCACCGAGCCGCGCGAGTGGCTGTGGCGCGCGCTCACGCCACAGCTGTTCCGCCGCGGCGGCCTGGTGCGCGCCCTCGAGGCCGCGCAGCGGGCCGGCGTCCGGGTCACCGACGAGGCCATGGCCATGGAGCGCCTCGGCCTGCGCCCCTGCCTGGTCGCCGGCAGCGAGGACAACCTCAAGATCACCACCCCCGCCGACCTCGCCCTGGCCGAGTTCCTGCTCGCCCGGGGGGAAGGAAACGCCCTGGACGCGGATCAACGCGGATGAGCGCGCACGGCGCAAGGGCGGGTGGAAGTGGTTCCCCGGGGATGTCCCATTCGCCTGAATGGCCTTATCCGCAACCATCCGCGTAAATCCGTGGCCAGAGCCAAATGACAGACATCCGCATAGGACAAGGTTACGACGTGCATGCGTTCGGGGACGGCGACCATGTCGTGCTCGGCGGCGTGCGGATCGCGCACGGGCGGGGCGTGCTGGCGCACTCCGACGGCGACGTCGTGATCCATGCGCTGTGCGACGCCCTGCTGGGCGCGCTGGCGCTGGGCGACATCGGCGTGCACTTCCCGCCGTCGGACCCGCGCTGGAAGGACTGCGACAGCCGGCATTTCCTGCGCCATTGCCAGGGCCTGCTGGCCGCGCGCGGCTGGCGCCTGGGCAATGCCGACGTGACCGTGGTCTGCGAGCGGCCGAAGGTGGCGCCGCATGCCGCGGCGATGCGCGCCAATCTGGCCGCGGACCTCGCGGTGGACGCGGAGGCGATCAGCATCAAGGCCACGACCAGCGAAGGCCTGGGCTTCACCGGCCGGGGCGAAGGCCTGGCGGCGATGGCCGCGGTGCTTCTGGTGCGGGCGTGAGCGCACTGCCGCGCGCCCATGGGGCGCCCGTCCTGTCGGCCGTCTACCGCGCCGCGCCCGAGGATTTCCAGGTCGAGGAACTGCCGGCGTTCGAACCCTCCGGAAGCGGCGAACACCTGCTGCTGGAGGTGGAGAAGCGCGGCATGAACACCGTGCACGCGGCCAGGCTGTTGGCGCGCTGGGCCGGCGTGGGCGACATGGCGGTGGGCTACGCCGGCCTGAAGGACCGCCATGCGCTGACCCGCCAGCGCTTCAGCGTGCACCTGCCCAAGCGCGTCGCGCCCGGGCTGGAGGCGCTGGAGGCCGAGGGCCTGCGCGTGCTTTCGTCGCACTGGCATTCGCGCAAGCTGCCGCGCGGTGCCCTGCGCGGCAACCGCTTCGTCCTGGTGCTGCGCGAGGCCGAGGGCGACCCGGCCGCCGTGCAGGCGCGCCTGCAGGCGATTGCCTCCCGCGGCCTGCCCAATTATTTCGGCGAACAGCGCTTCGGTCGCGAGGGCGACAACGTCGAGGCGGCACGCCGGATGTTCGCCGGCCAGCGCCTGCGCCGGGACCAGCGTTCGATCCTGCTGTCGGCCGTGCGTTCGCAGCTGTTCAACGAGGTGCTGGCCGAGCGGGTGCGGCGCGGTGACTGGGACCGCGGCCTGGACGGCGACGTCTGGATGCTCGATGGCCGGCACAGCGTGTTCGGCCCCGAGCCGCTGGACGAGGCCCTGGCCGCGCGCGCCCGGGCCATGGACATCCACCCGACCGGCCCGCTGTGGGGACGCGGCGAGCCGCGCTGCACGGGCGAGGTGCGCGCGCTGGAGGCACGGCTGCTGGAGCCCTTCACGGACCTGCGGGCCGGGCTGGAGGCCGCCGGCCTGGCGGCCGAGCGGCGTGCGCTGCGCATCCGGGTCAGCGGCCTGGCGGGCCAGATGCCGGCGCCCGGCACCTGGCGCCTGGCCTTCGAGCTGCCGGCCGGGGCCTATGCGACCATCCTGCTGGCGGCGCTGGGCGACGTGCGGGAATCGGACCGGGCACCGGCCTGATCCGGACCGCCCGGTGAAGAGGGAAGGGCGTGGCCGGCCAGCGCCCGGGCGGATCAGGCGCTGGCGCGCCGCGTCGCCAGCAGCACCAGCACCGCGCCGGTGCCGCCCATGGCCTCGGGCGCCGAGGCGAAGGCGAGCACGTCGCCGCGCTGGCGCAGCATCCGGTCCACCAGGGCCTTGAGCACCGAGCCGCCGTCGGCGGCCCGGCGACCCTTGCCGTGGATGATGCGCACGCAGGCCAGGCCCTCGGCACGGGCCTCGGCCAGGAACGCGCGCAGCCAGCGCTCGGCCTCCAGGGCACGCAGGGCGTGCAGGTCCAGTTCGGCGCCGATGCTGTAGCCGCCGCGGCGCAGCTGCTTGAGCACCTTTTCCGGCACCTCGTCGCGACGCCAGGCCAGCGCCTCGGCGGCATCGATGGTGGCCTCCAGCCACGACAGCGTGCGCGACTGCGCCAGCGCCGCGGCCTCGTCCTCGGCGCGCTGGCGCGGCACGGGCGGCGGGCGCGGGCGCTCGGGCGGCGGCGCCGGCGTCCCGATCGGGCGCACGCCGTCGATGGCGCCGCGGAACAGCGCGACGTCGTCTTCGCTCGGTGGCGCGGGCTTGCGACGGGACATGCGGCAAGCCTAACCCGGGACGGGTGACGGCGCGGTCGCCGCATCCGCTATCATGGGGCCCTTCCCGCAGGACCCCCGATGCGCGTACTGGTGAGCAATGACGACGGCGTGGAGGCCCCCGGCATCCGCGTCCTGGCCGAGGCGCTGCGCGCCGCCGGCCACGAGGTGACGGTGGTGGCCCCGGACCGCGACCGCTCCGGCGCCAGCAATTCGCTGACCCTGGACGCGCCGATCCGCGCCCGCGAGATCGAGCCGCGCACCTGGCGCGTCGCC
>JAYRTA010000316.1:0-3054 GCA_041919875.1 Arenimonas sp. | reverse complement strand
GGCCGCCGACGTCGCCGGCGCCGGCGATGATCAGCGGCCCGCGATCCATGCCTGCTTCGCGCGTCGGGACATGGCGCGATGCTAGCATCGCGCCCCATGAATCCCGCCCCCAACCTCGTGCTCGTCGGCCCCATGGGCGCCGGCAAGACCTCGATCGGAAAGCGCCTCGCGGCGCGGCTGGGACTGGCCTTCGTCGACTGCGACCACCGGCTGGAGGAGCTCACCGGCGCCACCGTGCCCGTGATCTTCGAATGCGAGGGCGAAGCGGGCTTTCGCGCCCGCGAAACCGCGCTGATCGCCCAGCTGATGCGCGGCAGCGGCCAGCTGGTCGCCACCGGCGGCGGCGCGGTGCTGGCCGAGGCCAACCGGCGTGCGCTGCGCGAGCGCGGTTTCGTGGTGTGGCTGCAGGCCAGCGTGCCCCAGCAGCTCGAGCGCCTGGCGCGCGACCGCCAGCGCCCCCTGCTGGCCGTGCCCGACCGCGACCAGCGCCTGCAGGCGCTCGCGCTCGCGCGCGACCCGCTCTACGCCGACCTGGCCGACCTGCGCTTCGATTCGGACGGCCTGGCGGTGCCCTGCGCGGCCGAGCGCCTGGCCGAGCAGCTCGCCCTGGCCTGGCGCCGCGAGGAAGCGGCCTGATGCAGCGCTTCAGCCTGGACGTCGCCCTCGGCGAGCGCAGCTATCCCATCCACGTCGGCCGCGGCCTGCTCGATGAGCCGACGCTGCTGCGCGGCCTGGTGCCCGGCCGGCACGTGCTGGTCGTGAGCGACCGCAACGTTGCGCCGCATTACCTGGCGCGGGTCGAGGCGGCCCTCGCGGGCCATGCCGTGCGCAGCCTGGTGCTGCCGGCGGGCGAACAGGAGAAGACGCTCGCGCGCTTCGGCCAGGTGATGGCCGAACTGGCCGACCTGGGCGCCAGCCGCGACGCGACGGTGCTCGCGCTGGGCGGCGGCGTGGTCGGCGACCTGGCCGGCTTCGCGGCTGCCTGCTGGATGCGCGGCGTGCGCTTCGTGCAATTGCCCACCACCCTGCTGGCGATGGTGGACAGCTCGGTGGGCGGCAAGACCGCCGTGGACCTGCCCGAGGGCAAGAACCTGGTCGGTGCCTTCCACCAGCCCGCCGCCGTGGTCGCCGACACCGCCACGCTCGATACGCTGCCCGTGCGCGAACTGCGCGCGGGCCTGGCCGAAGTGGTGAAGTACGGGGCCATCGGCGACGCCGACTTCTTCGCCTGGCTCGAGCGCCATGCCGAGGCCCTGCTGGCCCGCGACCCGGCGGCCCTGGCCCAGGCCATCGCCACCAGCTGCGGCCACAAGGCGGCGATCGTGGCGCGCGACGAAACCGAACAGGGCGAGCGCCTGCTGCTCAACTTCGGCCACACCTTCGGCCACGCGATCGAAGCCGTGCAGGGCTTCGGCGGCCTGCTGCACGGCGAGGCGGTGGCGGTGGGCATGGTGCTGGCCGCGCGCCTGTCGGCCGACCTGGGCCGCGCGCCCTGGGCCGATGCCGCCCGCCTGGCCACCCTGCTCGAGCGCCTGGGCCTGCCGGTCTCGGTGCCCGGGGGCCTGGCGGCCGAAGCGCTGCTGGGGCGCATGGCCCTGGACAAGAAGGCGGTGTCGGGGCAACTGCGGCTGATCCTCTGGCGCGGCCTGGGCCAGGCCGAGGTGGTGCGGGACGTGCCGGCCCAGTCGCTGCTGGCCGTGCTCGAGGGCTGAGCCGGCCGCGTCGCCCGGCCGCGCCCGGCGCCGGCTACAATGCGCGCCCCATGCGCCTGTTCCTGCAGCAAAAGCCGATGGCCGGCGAGGCCCCCAAGTACGTGCAGCTGGTCCTGCAGCAGGACCTGCTGGGCGGCTGGACGCTGCTGCGCGAAAGCGGGCAGCTCGGCGGCAAGAGCCAGCTCAAGCGCGAGCAATACCTCGAGCGCGGCGCCGCCCTGGGCGCGTTCGAAAAGGCCCGCGACGCCCAGCTGCGCAAGGGTTTCCAGGTGATGTTCGCCCAGGGCGCGGACGCGCCGCGATGACCCGGCGCCGCCCGCGGCGCCCGCCCCCGACGATGCCGTGAAGGAAGACCCCGTGGAGCTACAGAACGACCGATTCCTGCGCGCCCTGCGTCGCCAGCCGGTGGACCGCACGCCGCTGTGGCTGATGCGCCAGGCTGGCCGCTACCTGCCCGAGTACCGCGCCACCCGCAAGCAGGCCGGCAGCTTCATGGGCCTGGCCACGAATCCCGAACTGGCCTGCGAAGTCACCCTGCAGCCGCTGCGCCGCTATCCGCTCGACGCCGCCATCCTGTTCTCCGACATCCTCACCGTGCCCGATGCGATGGGCCTGGGCCTGTACTTCGCGGAAGGCGAAGGCCCGAAGTTCGAGCGCCCCGTGCGCAGTGCCGCCGACATCGCCCGGCTGGCCGTGCCCGACATCGGCAGCACGCTGCGCTACGTCACCGACGCGGTGTCGCTGATCCGGCGCGAACTGGCCGGGCGCGTGCCCCTGATCGGCTTTTCCGGCAGCCCCTGGACCCTGGCCTGCTACATGGTCGAGGGCGGCGGCAGCGACCACTTCGGCCGCATCAAGGCGCTGGCCCTCGAGGACCCGGCGTCCATGCACCGGCTGCTGTCGGTGGTCACCGACGCCGTCATCGCCTACCTCGACGCCCAGCGCCAGGCCGGCGCCCAGGCCCTGCAGGTGTTCGACACCTGGGGCGGCACCCTGGCCCCGCACCTGTACCGCGAGTTCTCCCTGCCCTACCTGCAGCGCATCGCCGCCGAACTGCCGCGCGGCCACGGCGACGCCGCCGCGCCGCTGATCGTGTTCGGCAAGGGCAATGCGCCCTGGCTCGAAGACCTCGCCGCCAGCGGCGCCGAGGCGGTGGGCGTGGACTGGACGGTCTCGCTGGGCGAGGCGCGCCGGCGCACCGGCGGCCGCGTGGCGCTGCAGGGCAACCTCGACCCGGCCACCCTGTATGCCCCGCCCGCGGCGATCGCCCGCGAAGTGGCGCGGGCGCTGGACGATTACGCCGCCGCCAACGGCGGCTCGCGCGATGGCCGCGTGTTCAACC
>JAYRTA010000315.1:0-3059 GCA_041919875.1 Arenimonas sp. | reverse complement strand
CGCGCGACCTGGCCGACGAGGCGCTCAACCAGCACCTGGCCTCGAGCTACGGCATCTTCTCGGGCACGCCCAAGGGCGTGGCCACGATCGTGTTTTCGGCCAAGGCCGCCCGCTGGGTGGCCGACGAGCACTGGCACAGCAAGCAGGAAGGCCGCTTCCTGCCCGATGGCCGCTACGAATTGAAGGTGCCCTACAGCCAGTCCAAGGAACTGCTGATGGACGTGCTGCGCTACGGCGCCGATGCCGAAGTGGTGGCGCCGGCGCCGCTGCGTGAGCAGGCCCGGACCCTGCTGCAGCTGGCGTTGTCGGCCTATGGCCACTGAGCCGGGCGGCAAGCGGGTCGCCCTGGTGCTGGGCGCGGGCGGTGCCCGCGGCCTGGCCCACATCGGCGTCATCGAGGCGATCGAGGCGCGCGGCTACCAGGTGGCCGGCATCGCCGGGGCGTCCATGGGCGCCCTGGTGGGCGGCATCCATGCCGCCGGCCGGCTGGCGGACTACCGGGACTGGGCCTGTGCGCTCGAACGCGGCAGCGTGCTGCGCCTGCTGGACTTCGCCTTCGGCTTCCCGGGCCTGATCCGCGGCGAGAAGGTCATCGGCGCCCTGCGCGAGCTGGTCGGCGAGCACCTCATCGAGGAACTGCCCATTCCCTACACCGCCGTGGCCACCGACCTGGGCAGCCAGCGCGAAGTCTGGCTGACCCGCGGCAAGCTGTTCGACGCGATCCGCGCGTCCATCGCCATCCCGATGATCTTCACGCCGCAGGTGCTCGACGGCCGCGAGCTGGTGGACGGCGGCCTGCTGTCGCCGGTGCCGATCGCCGCCACGCGGCAGATGCGCGTGGACCGCGTGATCGCCGTGGACGTGAACGGGCCGGTGCCCTGGGTCAATCCCGGGCTCGAGCCGCGGGCCAAGGAGATGGACGCCGGCGACGGCCGCGCGGTCTCCGAGGCGCTGGACGAGGCCGGGCCGGGCAGCCTGCGCGAACGCATGGCCTCGATCTGGGAAACCCTGGCGCGCGGCAACGGCAAGCCCGCGGCCGGCGACAAGAACCGCGGCGTGATGGACCTGATGTCGCGCTCGCTGGATACCATGCAAGCGCACATGGCCCGCGTGCAGCTGGCCCAGGACCCGCCCGACCTGGTGATCCGCCTCTCGCGCGAGAGCGCCAATTTCTACGAGTTCTGGCGCGCCCGCGAACTGGTCGCCCTCGGCCGCGAAGCCGCCGACCAGGCCCTCGACGCCGCCGGCCTCTGAGCCGGCGCGGCTACTGGAAGCCCGGCTGGCCCTGCTGCTCCGGGAACTGCGGCACGCGCTGGATCGTCGCCGGGTCGTAGCCCCAGGTGGCGAAGCGCTGGCGCAGGCGGTCGTACGTGGCCTCGTCCATGCGCGGCTCGCGCGCGAAGATCCAGGCCAGCTTGCGCTTGGGATGGCCGATCAGCGCCCAGGAATAGTCCGGCGCCACCTCCAGCACCAGGTAGTCCGCCCGCACCAGGCCCCAGAAGAAGGCGATGCGCCATTGCGCGTTGCCGGTGCCCGGCACCACGGTGGCGACGCCGTTCATGGTCTTCTCGGGCTCGCCGAAGGCCTTGCGGTAGGCATAGACGTTCTCGATCCGGCCGTCCTCGCGCAGCGCGTAGATGTCGGCCGTGGCGACCTTGCCGCGTTCGGCGAAGTAGGGGACGTTGGCGATCACCCACCAGCGGCCCATGTAGCGGTCCAGGTCGACGGTGGCTTGGCTGCGAAGGGCGGGCATGTCGCGGTCTCCGGGGCTGGCGCAGCCGGCCAGCGCCGCCAGCAACAGCACGGACGGGACCAGGCGCAGGGCAAGGCGGGGGATCGGCATGCGGCCACCTTCGCCCGGACGGCGTGAACGCCAGGTCAGGCCCGATCCGCGGCGGGCGTCTCGGGCCATGAGACCGGGCCGGGGCAGGCTGCCTCCACACCACCGGAGACGCCGCCATGACCCGCCCGATGCCCTTCGCCCGCGCGCTGCCCGCCACCGATCCCCGCCTCGCCCTGGCCCTGCGCCACTGGCTGTTGCTCGGTGCGGCGGCCGTGCTGCTGCTGCCGGCGGCGCGCGGGGCCAGTGCCTGGCTGGGCAGCCTGCCCTTCTGGCTGGTGCTGGCGCCGCTGGTGGCGCTGGCCGTCCATCACCGGCATGCCCTGGTGGCGGGGGTGCGTGCGCACCTCGTCCGCGCCACGCCACGCCCGCGCCGGCGCCGTCGCCGCGCGCAGGCGCGACGCCTGGGCATGGGCCTGCGCTTCATCGGTAGCCGCATCGGGTTCACGGCGCAATCGCGCGGGGCCTGAACCGGCCCGCGGGGCGCCGACCCGGGCCTGCCTCAGTCGCGCACGCCCAGCCGCTTGCGCTCCAGCCGCCGCAGGAATTCGGACATGATCCGCCGGTACAGGTCATCGCCCAGGTAGGCGTCCTCCACCCCGGCGTCGATGCTGGGATTGTCGTTGACCTCGATGATCACCGCGCGGTCCTTCACCACCTTCAGGTCCACGCCGTACAGGCCATTGCCGATGGCGTTGGCCGCGCGCGTGGCCAGCCGCACCACTTCCGACGGCGCCTCGCGGATCGGCAGGGTCTTGAAGCCGCCCGAGCGCACCGCCCCGGCCTTGGCGCCGGCGCGCGGCGCGTGGTCGTAGATCTGCCAGTGCCCGCGCGACATGAAGTACTGGCAGGCGTACAGCGGTTCGCCATCGAGCACGCCGATGCGCCAGTCGAACTCGGTGTACACGAACTCCTGGGCCAGCAGCAGGGCCGTGCTCTGGAACAGCTGCTCGGCCGCGGCACGCAGCTGTTCCACGGTCTCCACCTTGTGGATGCCGCGCGAGAAACTGCCGTCGGGGATCTTGAGCACGATCGGCAGGCCCAGCAGGTCGGGCAAGGCCTCGAGCTTGCGGGCGTCGTCGCGGAAGACGATCTCGGTGCGCGGCGTGGCCAGCTTGCGGCCGCGCAGGCGGTCGTGCAGGTAGATCTTGTTCGTGCAGCGCAGGATCGAGACCGGGTCGTCGATCACCACCATGTCCTCGCGCTCGGCCCGGTGCGA
>JAYRTA010000314.1:0-3063 GCA_041919875.1 Arenimonas sp. | reverse complement strand
CCGCCAGCAGCTCGATGCCTTCGGCCTGGGCCAGCGCCAGGGCGTGGCTGGCGGCGAGGTCTTCGCCCAGGGCCGTGACGAAGGCGGTGCGGGCGCCGGCGCGCGCGGCCGCGACCGCCTGGTTGAAGCCCTTGCCGCCGGGTCCGCTGGCATAGGCGCCCAGGCGGGTGGCGCCGGGCGCGGGCAGGTCGTCGGCCGACCAGACGTGGTCCTGGTTGTAGGAACCGACGACGAGCACGCGCGCCACCGTGCCGGCCCGCGCTCAGGCGCCCAGGGTGGTGAGCACGCCGGCGATGGTGGCGGTCATGAAGGTCGCCAGGGTGCCACCCAGCACGGCGCGAAGACCGAAGCGGGCCAGGTCCTGGCGGCGCTCGGGGGCCAGGCCGCCGATGCCGCCGATCTGGATCGCGATCGAACTGAAGTTGGCGAAGCCGCACAGGGCGTAGGTGGCGATCAGCCGGCCCTTTTCGGTCAGCTCGACGCCGTCGACGCGGCCGTTGACGATGTCGGCCAGCTGCAGGTAGGCCACGAATTCGTTGATGACCACCTTCTGGCCGATCAGCGAACCGACCGTGGTGGCGTCCTGCCAGGGCACGCCGATCACCCAGGCGATGGGCGCCAGCACGTAGCCGAAGATGGTGGCCAGGTCGGTGGGCTTGCCCAGCCAGGCGGCCAGGCCGGTGACGTCGCCGATCCAGGTCAGCGGCCAGTTGATCAGGGCGATCAGGGCGATGAAGGCCAGCAGCATCGCGCCGATGTTCAGGGCCAGGCGCAGGCCGTCGCCGGCGCCGGCGGCGGCGGCGTCGATGATGTTGCTGGTGGTCTTCTCGACCTCCATCTTCACGGTGCCGCGGGTCAGCGGTTCGCCGGTTTCCGGGATCAGCAGCTTGGCGATCACCAGGGTGGCCGGCGCGGCCATGATCGAGGCCGCCAGCAGGTGCTTGGCGTAGAAGGCCTGCTGCTCGGGGTCGCCGCCGCCGAGCATGCCCACGTAGGCCGCCAGCACGCCGCCGGCGATGTGGGCCATGCCGCCGATCATCATCGTGATCAGCTCCGATTCGGTCATGCGGCCGATGTAGGGGCGCACGGTGAGCGGCGCCTCGGTCTGGCCGATGAAGACGCTGGCGCAGACGCTGGTGGTCTCGGCGCCCGACACGCGCATCACCTTGGTGATGGCCAGGGCCATGATGCGCACGATGAACTGCATCACGCCCAGGTGGTAAAGCACGCCCATCAGCGCCGCGAAGAAGATGATGGTGGGCAGCACCTGGAAGGCGAAGATGAAGCCGAACTTCTCGGTGTCCATCAGGCTGCCGAAGATGAAGTTCGAGCCGGCCTTGACGAACTCCAGGATCTTCACGAAGCCGTGGCCGAGCCAGTCGAACACCTCGCGCCCGCCCGGCACCAGCAGCACCAGGGCCGCGAAGCCGATCTGCAGGGCCACGCCGGTGAGCACCAGGCGCCAGTCCACCGCGCCGCGGTTGCTGGAGAACACCCAGGCGATGCCGATCAGGACGGACAGGCCGAACAGGCCGAACAGGATGCTGGAAACCATGATGCGCCTACCCCTGGGAGATGCGGCAGGGTAGGCGATGCCCCCCGGCCCGGCAAGGCGGGCTCAGCCGGCGTCGCGGGCCACCACGCGATTGCGGCCGGCGGCCTTGGCGGCGCGCAGGCGCTGGTCGGCGCGCTTCATCAGGCCCGACAGGTCCACGGCGTCCTGGGGGATGCCGGCCAGGCCGGCGCTGAGCGTGAGGCTGCGCGGCTCGGAGCCGTCGCTGGGCTCGAAGGGGTGGGCCTCCAGCCGGCGACGCAGGGCTTCCATGCGCTCCCAGGCGGCACCCAGGGGCAGGGGCAGCAGCAGCACGAACTCTTCGCCGCCGGCGCGGATCATGGCTTCGTCGTGGCCCAGGCCGCGCTGCAGCACCTGGACCGCGTGGGCCAGGGCCCGGTCGCCGGCGAGGTGGCCCAGTTCGGCATTGATGCGGCGGAAGTGGTCCAGGTCCACCAGGGCCAGGGTGAGCGTGCGGCCCTCGCTGCGCGCGCGCACCACCTGGTGCGGCATGCGGGTATTGAGCCAGGTGCGGTTGGGCAGGCCGGTGAGGCCGTCGGTGGTCGAGACCCGGGTCAGGGCCTGCGAGCGGTAGACGACGATGGCCGTGAGCGCGGTGATCGCGGCCAGCAGCACCATGCGCTGCAGCTGGGTGCCGACGGTGGCCGTGCCGTAGGCGGCCGACACCAGCGGTTCGCTGGCGCTGCCGTACACCACCAGCCACAGGACGGACGACTGCACGATGGCCAGCGCCCCCGCGAACAGGCAGACGCGGATGTCCTGGCGCAGGGCGGTGGCGAAGATCGCCAGCGGGTAGCACACCCAGACCACGAAGCTGTTGAGGGCGGCCACCGGCTGCTCCAGCGCCAGCAGGGCCAGCACCAGGGTCACCATGCTGACGTCGAAGGCGGCCGAGGCGGCCGGCAGCCAGGGCGGTCGCTGCGCGCGGCGGGCCAGGTTCACCCAGACCTGGCTGAGCAGGAGCAGCATCACCGCGCCGGCCACGCCCGTGAGGCTCTCGTGCACGGTGCCGCCGGTGTAGTAGTTCAGCGGCGGCAGCAAGACCAGCAGCGCGGCGATGGCCATGCGCAGGCGGGCCACGACCAGCTCGCCGCCGGCGCCGACCTCGAGCAGGACGTCGTCGGGCCGGCGGCGCACCGCCAGGCCGAGGTCTTCGAGCAGATGCTTGGGGATCGTCACGCGGGGGGTCGTGGCCGGGTCCGGGAAGGCCGGAGGATACGCCGTGGCCGTTCCGGCTGTCAGGTGGCGTATCCGTCCGGCCGGGCCGGGTTCAGCCGGGCAGGCCGCGCACCAGCACCCACAGGCCCAGGGCCGCGAAGATCGCCGCGGCCGTCCAGCGCGCCGCCTTCAGCGGCAGTTTCGCGGCGAAGCGGCTGCCCAGCAGCACCACGGGGACGTTCGCGATGGCCATGCCCAGGGTCGTGCCGGCGACCACCTGCCACAGCGGCGAGTACTGCGCGGCCAGCACCACGGTGGCGACCTGGGTCTTG
>JAYRTA010000313.1:0-3080 GCA_041919875.1 Arenimonas sp. | reverse complement strand
CCCGACCTTGGTCGAGCCGGTGAAGCTGACCAGGGGCACGCGCCTGTCGTCGACGAAGTTCGCCGCCAGCTCGGTGCCGGCGTCGTTGAACAGGAAGAAGATGTCCGGGAAGCCGCCCGCGCGCAGGGCTTCGTTGCAGATCTTCATCGAGGCCACGGCCGAGAGCGGGGTCTTGGGCGAGGGCTTCCAGACCGAGATGTCGCCGCAGACCGCGGCCACGAAGCTGTTCCAGGCCCAGACCGCGACCGGGAAGTTGAAGGCCGAGATGATCCCGACGATGCCGATCGGGTGCCACTGCTCGTACATGCGGTGGCCCGGGCGCTCGGAATGCATGGTCAGGCCGTAGAGCTGGCGCGAGAGGCCGACGGCGAATTCGCCGATGTCGATCATCTCCTGCACTTCGCCGTCGCCCTCGGGCTTGGACTTGCCCATCTCCAGGGCCACCAGCGAACCGAGCGCGTCCTTGTGCTTGCGCAGCGCTTCGGCGCACAGGCGGATCGCCTCGCCGCGGCGCGGCGCCGGGGTGGTGCGCCAGACCCGGAAGGCGGCCTGGGCGCGCTGCATGATCGTCTCGTAGTCGGCCTCGGACGAGGCGTAGACCTTGCCCAGGACCTGGCCGTTGTCGGGATTGACCGGCTCGAGCACGCCGGCGTCGCGGGTGCCGGACCACTCGCCGTGGCCGAGGTAGGTGCCGGATTCCTGGCCGGTCAGGCCCAGGGCGGAAAGGACGGGATGGGTCATGCGGTGCTCCGAGGCAAAGGATGGCGTCCCCGACAGGATTCGAACCTGTGGCCTCGCCCTTAGGAGGGGCGCGCTCTATCCAGCTGAGCTACGGGGACAGGGGCAGGCGGCCGGGGCCGAGGCCGCGGATTATCGCAGAAGTCCGCGCATCGCCGCTGGCCCGCGGGCCGGCCGGAAAAAAGAAAGGCCGGACGCGAGGTCCGGCCTTTCGGGATCGTGGTGGAGAGGATGGGGATCGAACCCACGACCTCGTCATTGCGAACGACGCGCTCTCCCAGCTGAGCTACCCCCCCACGGAAGGTCCGCGGATTATAGGCAGGCCGGCACGCGATGGCTAGCCATTCGGCAGCAGGGGCGCGAGCGCCGGCTCCAGCAGTCCGCGCCGCCAGCCGGCGAGGGCCTCGGGCCAGCCCCGGCCTTCGAGCAGGGCCTCGAGGTGCCGGCGGGCGCACAGCAGGCCCTCGGGCAGGCCCTGCGCGGCGGCGACGGCCGCCACCGCCGCCTGCATCGACTTGAGCCGTTGCTTGTCGACCTGCTCGGTACGCGAGAGCGGCATGGCGGCGGCATCGTCGGCCGGGCCCGCTTCGATTTCGCGCCACAGCTCCGCGCGCGACTTGCGGGGCGCCTTCGGGTGCCGGTCGAGCGTGGCGTTGAATTCGGCAGGCGAGCGCGGCGGCCGGCGCGCCAGGGCCACCGCCAGTTCGTTGTCCAGGATCCATCCCTTGGGACGGTCGGCGCGGCGCGCCTCGAGGTCGCGCCAGCGCAGCAGGCGCAGCAGCCGGGCCTGGCCGTCGGCATCGAGCGAGGAGGCGCTGCGCACGCCCAGGTGCGGCCACGGGTCCTCGCCGTCCTGCACCGCCTGGCGCAGGGCGCGCGCGGCATCGGCCTGCAGCCAGGCCACCCGGCCGAGGGCCTCGAGCCGGGGCGCGAGGTGGTCGTGCAGGGCGTGCAGGTGGCGCACGTCTTCGGCCGCGTAGTGCAGCTGGGCCTCGCTCAGCGGCCGGCGCAGCCAGTCCGAGCGGGTCTCGCCCTTGTCCAGCACCTCGCCGGTGACCTGTTCCACCAGCTTCTGATAGCCCAGTCCGGCGCCCAGCCCGGCCAGGGCCGCGCCCACCTGGGTGTCGAACAGGGGCGCCGGCAGGGCGCCGCAGCCGCGCTGCAGGGCCTGCAGGTCCTCGCTGGCGCTGTGCATGAGCTTGGTGACTGCGCCGTCCAGCAGCAGGGGGCGCAGGGCCGCGTCCATGCCGTGCACGGTCGGGTCCACGAGCAGGATGTCGCCGGGAATGGCCAGCTGGACCAGGGCCAGCTGCGGGTAGTAGGTGCGTTCGCGGATGAACTCGGTGTCCAGCGCGACGAGGGTCTGGCCCTGCCAGCCGGCCAGGCGGGCGGCGAGGGCGTCGGGCGTGTCTATCCAGTGGGTCACGGGGTGGATCGCGGTTTACAGGAGCCGGCACCTTAGCCTAAGTTCGGGCCGCTTCGTCGTTTCCGACGCCAGGGCCGGTCCGCCGCAAGATGAGCGCTACTTCCAGAACCTGGCTGGCCGCCGCGGGCCTGTGCCTGTGGCTGGCGGCCTGCGGCTCCGGTTCGCCGGCCCCGGAGGACGGCGGGCCCGTGGCCGTCGCCGAGGCCCCCGCGGACGTGGATCCGGCCGAGCTGGAACAGGACGTCGTGGCCGAGCCCGAGGCCGAGCAGCCGCCGATCCCGGACTGGACCCCCGCGCTGGTGCCCGTGCCGGCGCGCGAACGGCGGGCGGCGCTGCGTGAGGCGTCCCGGCAAGAGGAGGCCGGTGCCTGGCTCGCGGAGGGCGCGCTCTCGCCGCCCGAGGCGCGCGCCGTGCCGGTCGAAGGTGAACCGGCCGGGGCGCCGGGCGCGCTGGAAATCTACCTGGCCATCCTGGCGGGCGAGCCGGCGCATCCGGAGGCGGCGGCCGGCGTGGCGCGCATTTGCGAGGCCCTGGCCGAGCAGGCGCGGGGCCTGCTCGCCGGGGGGCGATTGCGCGAGGCCGAGGTGATCGAACGCATCCTGGCGCGCGCCGCGCCCACGCATGCCGCCCTCGCGGGCCTGCGCGAAGCCCGCGCCGCCGCCGCGCGTGCCCAGGCGGCCGTGCGATTGGCGGAAGCGCGGGCCCGGGCCGGGCGGATCCTGCGCCCCGAGGGCGCGGGCGCGGTGGCGGCCTATCGCGATGCCCTGGCCGCCTTCCCGGGCTACCAGCCCGCGCAGGACGGCCTGGCGCGCCTGCAGGCGCAGCGGCTCAACCGCGCCTTCGCCGCCGCCCAGGCCGCGGACTACCCCGAATCCGAGCGCCTGCTGGCCGAGGCCGGGCGCATCCTGCCGGCGTC
>JAYRTA010000312.1:0-3082 GCA_041919875.1 Arenimonas sp. | reverse complement strand
GCGGTCATCCAGGCGGCCCGGGCCCGCAAGGTCAAGGTGCTGGCGGCCCGCAACGGCATCCTCGGCGCCCTGCGCGAGGATCTGGTGGATACCTCCAAGGAATCGATCGCGGCGGTCCGCGCCCTGGCGCACACGCCGGGCGGCGCCTTCGGGTCCTGCCGCTACAAGCTCAAGTCGCTCGACCAGGACCAGGCCAGGTACGCCCGCGTGCTCGAGGTGCTCAAGGCCCACGACGTTCGCTGGTTCCTCTACAACGGCGGCAACGATTCGGCCGACACCTCGCTCAAGCTCTCGCGGCTGGCGGCGGCCTCGGGCTATCCGCTCACCTGCGTGGGCGTGCCCAAGACGGTGGACAACGACCTCGTGGTGACCGACACCTGCCCCGGCTTCGGCTCGGCGGCGAAATACACCGCCGTGTCCGTCGCCGAGGCGGCGCTGGACGTGGCGGCGATGGCCGACACCTCCACCAAGGTCTTCGTCTACGAAGTGATGGGCCGCCACGCGGGCTGGCTCGCCGCCGCGGCGGGCCTGGCGGGCGCCGGCGGCGACGCCGCGCCCCAGGTGATCCTGTTCCCGGAAATCGCCTACGACGAAGCGAAGTTCCTGGCCAGGGTGAAAGCCGTGGTCGAACGTGTCGGCTGGTGCGTTGTGGTGGTGTCGGAAGGCATCCGCCACGCCGACGGCCGCTTCGTGGCCGATGCCGGCGGCGGCAAGGACGCCTTCGGGCACAGCCAGCTCGGCGGCGTGGGACCGCTGCTCGCCGCCACCGTCAAGGACAAGCTGGGCCTGAAGGTGCACTGGACCCTGCCCGACTACCTGCAGCGCTCGGCCCGACACCTGGCCTCGAAGACCGACCTGGCGCAGGCGCTCGCGGTGGGCAAGGCGGCGGTGGACTACGCCCTGGCCGGCCGCAACGGCGTCATGCCGGTGATCGTGCGCACCGCCGATGCGCCGTACCGCTGGAAGGTCGCACCGGCGCCGCTGGACGAGATCGCCAACCACGAGAAGAAGATGCCCAAGGGCTTCATCTCGCGCGACGGCTGGGGCATCACCGCCGCCTGCCGCGCCTACCTGGGCCCGCTCGTGCGCGGCGAAGCGCCACCGCCCTATGGTGCCGATGGCCTCCCCCGCTACGTGCACTTGAAGAACACCCCGGTGCCACGCAAGCTCCCGGCCTGGACAGGCTGAACCGCGGCCGCGGCCGGGCAGCCCCTGGCTGGCCTTGCCCGGCCCGCCATTTCGTTCGCCTTGCTCGGTCCACACGAATCCTCCGGAGCCTGCCGATGACCCGCCCCGCCCTCCTGCGCCGCCTGGCCCTGTGCCTGCTGGTGGCCACCCCCGTCGTGTTCGCCCAAGCGGGCAGCGGCGACCGCATGCGCATCACCGCCACGATGGAGATGCCCGGCATGAACATGTCCATGCCCGGCCAGACCCAGACGATGTGCACGGCCAAGACCCAGCAGGCCACCCAGGACATGGTGCCGGTGGACGAGAACTGCCAGGTGCTGGACTACCGGGCCACCGCCAACAAGGCCTCGTTCCGCGTGCGCTGCACCGGCGAATCGGCGGGTGAAGGCCGCGGCGAGTTCGAGCGCCTGGCCGATGGCTACCGCGGCATGATGGACCTGACCGTGGAAGGCCAGCGCATGATCATGCGCTTCGACGGCAAGCGCATCGGCGACTGCGATTACGCCAAGGAAGGGCCCGAAGCCCAGGTCCGCGCCCTGATGGCCCAGAGCTGCGACCAGCTGCTGCGCCACCCTGGCTACCCCTACCTGCTGCGCGAAAGCTATGTCGGCCCGAATGCCACCTGCGCCAGCGACAAGGGTAAGTGGTGCGCGAAGCTGACGCCGCTGGGCAACGACCCCAAGGCCCTGCGCGAGGCCATGGAGACGGACGAGCACATGCGTCGCAACAAGGCGCCCACCCACCTCTGGGAGGCGATGGCGGCCTGCGGCCTGCCCCGCGCCACCGTCCTGGCCAAGGTCTGCGATCGCACCCAGGCCGCGGGCGACTTCGATTCGGTCGCCTACTTCTGCCCGGACCGCATCCCGCAGCTGTGCCCGAAGGCCACCGCGCAGCGCCACCCGACCTTCCTGGCCCGGCACTGCCCGACCCAGGCCCGGGCCATCGCCGCCCAGCATTGCGTCAAGCGGGGCTTCACCGTCGTCATCACCACCGGCTACGGCGACTTCTGCAATGCGATGAGCGCCGAACAGCTGCGCGGCCGCGGCAGCGATGCCGGCGATGCCCCGCAGGGCGGCCATGACCAGCCGGCCCCGGCGCAGGAAACGCAGCCCAAGCCGGAAGAAAAGAAGAAGCCTTCCTGGCGCGACCGCCTGCGCGACGTGATCGGCTGATGCACCGGGGCCAGCGCCTGCGCGCCTGGGCGCTGGCCCTGCTGTTCACCGCCGCGCCCGCCTGGGCGCGGCCCCCGGCGCCGCCCGACGCCTACCCGGACGTCGCCCGGGCCTACTGGGTGGAGGTCGATGGCCGGCCCCTGTGGTCCGGCGCCGCCGACCAGCGCCTGCCGATGGCCAGCCTCACCAAGCTGATGACGGCGCTGGTGGTGGCCGAGGCGGGAGGGCTCGAGGCCGTCGTCACCGTCGGCCCCGGCACGGCCCGCGAGACCGGCACGCGCATCGGCCTGCGCCCGGGTGAAAAGGTCCGGGCCCGCGACCTGTTCGATACGATGCTGATCCGCTCGGCCAACGATGCCTGCCGCGCGCTGGCCGACTGGCATGCCGGCGACCAGGTGAAATTCGTCGCCCTGATGAACGCCCGCGCCCGGTCCCTGGGCCTGCACGACACCCGTTTCGGCGACGCCTGCGGCCACGACGTGCCCGACCAGTACAGCAGCGCCCGCGACCTGGCCGTGCTGGCGCGCGCCGCCCTGGCCGTGCCGCTGATCGCCGAGACCGCGCAGCGCACCGAGCACCGCTTCAGCACGCTGGGCGGCCGTGCCTTCCACGTGCGCAGCACCAATGCCCTGCTCGGCCGCCTGCGCGGCGCCACCGGGCTCAAGACCGGCTACACGCCAGGCGCGGGCCGCTGCCTGATCGCCCTGGCGCAGCGCGATGGC
>JAYRTA010000311.1:0-3123 GCA_041919875.1 Arenimonas sp. | reverse complement strand
CTACATGGTCTGGGACCAGGCCGGCGAGATCCGCTTCGAAAAGCCCGGCCGCGGCACCGTCGTCGCGACCTTCGACCTGGACGACGCCACCGTGGACGAACTGCGGGCCGCCGCTGCCGGGGGCGACAAGGTGCTGCGCTGGTTCGACACCGAGGTGCGCGACGCCGCCGGCGACGTGGTCGCCCGGGTCCGCAAGCAGCTCTACGTCCGGCTCAAGCCGGCCCGGCGGGCGGCCGCCGACGGCGCCGTGGAAACGTGACGGGCGTCTCTTTTCGGCGCGGCGGTTGCCTGGACCGCCCGGTGCCGTATGCTGGGCAGCCCCGTCCCCCGACCCGCGTCCGGCCGCGCCATGCAGCAGGAAGAAGAACTCTCCCCTGACGAGCTGTCCGCGCTGCTCTCCAGCTACATGCCGGAGATCCCGGGCTACCGGGTGCTGCGCCGGATCGGCAAGGGCGGCATGTCCCAGGTCTACCTGGGCGTGCAGGAGTCGCTCGACCGCCAGGTGGCGATCAAGGTCATGTCGCCCTCGGCGCTGACCGACGAGATCAGCAAGCAGCGCTTCGAGCTCGAGGCGCGCACCATCGCCAAGCTCGAGCATCCCTGCATCGTCGGCATCTACGAGGTCGGGCGCACGCGCCAGGGCCTGCTCTATTACGTGCTGCCCTACCTGGCCAAGGGCCACCTGGGCCAGCGCGACTTCACCCATGACGAGCCGCGCGCCATCGAGGTGCTGCGCTCGCTGCTGTCCGCGCTTGAGTACGCCCACGCGCGCGGCATCGTGCACCGCGACGTCAAGGCCGAGAACGTGCTGTTCGACAATGCCGACCGGCCGCTGCTGACCGACTTCGGCATCGCGCTGAGCAAGCGCGACTCCACCCGCATCACCACCGCCGGCCTGGCCGTGGGCAGCGGCGGCTACATGGCGCCCGAGCAGGCGCGCGGCGAAGTGGTGGACGGCCGCGCCGACCTCTACAGCGTCGGCGTGCTGGCCTTCGAGATGCTGACCGGCCGCCTGCCCTTCCAGGCCGCCGACCCGCTGGCCCTGGCCCTGATGCACGCCCAGGACCCGGTGCCGCGCCTGCCGCCGGAAAAGAAGCACTGGCAGGCCTTCATCGACCGGGCAATGGCCAAGTCGCCGGACAACCGCTACCGCAACGCGCAGCAGATGCTGGGCGCGCTCAACCAGGTCGCCGAGGGCAAGCGCAGCGAGCCCCTGCTCGACCTGGGCAAGGCCCGGCAGGCGGTCGCCGCCTGGTGGATGCCGGCCGCCGGCGTGCTGGGCGGCCTGTTGCTGGTGGCGGCGGGCATCGCCTGGTACCAGCAGTCGACGCCGGCCAAACCGGCGGCCAGCGATTTCTTCACCACCGAAGACGCCGCGCCCTCGCCCGCAGCCGCCAGCGAGGCCTTGCCCCTTCCGGCCGGGGACTCCACTCCCCCGGCGCCCGCCGCCGCGGCGCCCGACCCGGCGCCGGACCCGACGCCCGAGGCGTCCGGCGCCTACGCCGGCGCCCGCGCCGAGGTCGCCGTGTTCACGCTCGACTACGACCCGACCCGGCCCGGTGCCCGCGAACTGTCGGCGGCCCGGCGCCAGATCGACCGCAAGCGCATCGGACTGCCGCGCGAGGACAACGCCATGGACTCGCTGCGCCGCGCGCGCGCGCTGGCGCCCGCCGACCCGTTGCTGGCCCGCCTGTCCGAGGAAGCCATCGCCTTCTACGTTGACCGCGTGCTGCAGTCCGTACCCGCCGGGAAGGACGACGAGGCACGCCAGAACCACGAGCGCGTGGCGCCCTTCGTGGCCGACATGAAGCGCGAACAGGGACGCGCCTGGGTGCGCCTGCAAACCGGGCTGCCGCCGCTGCTGCTGGCCCGCCTGCAGGAGGGGCTGGCGAAGGCGGATGCCGCCGCCGTCGACCGCACCAAGGCCCTGGCGACGGCGCTGGGCGTGCCGTCCAGCGCGCTCGAGCCGGCCTGGTCGCAGGCCCTGCGCCTGCCCAAGGCCGGCGACGTGCTCGACGACGGCGCCATCCTGGCCGTGCTGCCGCGCGGCGAGCGCGCCGGCCTGGCCGTGCTCAGGCACGAGGTAACCCGCACGGACTATGCCGCCTTCGCGTCCTCGACCAAGCGCGGCGCCGCCCGCTGCCGCAACCGCGAGGCACCGATCAGCCTCAAGCGCCGGCGCTGGGACGACCCCGGTTTCGCCCAGGGCGGCAGCCATCCCGTGGTCTGCGTCAGCCACGACGACGCCCGCGCCTATGCGCAGTGGCTCTCGCAGCGCAGCGGCAAGGCCTGGCGCCTGCCGACCCGCAACGAGTGGCGCGGCCTGGCCGAGGGACGCGGCGGCGCCGGCGTGGTCGGTCGCGAAGGCACGGCCCCGGCGACCCAGGGCGGCGCCAGCGCCATCGGCCTGGCCGGCCTGCGCGGCAATGCGCGCGAGTGGCTGAGCGATTGCGAACGCGGCTGCGCCCGGCGCCTGGCCGCCGGCCTGTCCTGGCGCGACCCGGCCAGCGGCGATGCGCTGCAGGCCAACGACTTCGACGCCGACACCGGCTTCGACGACATCGGCATCCGGCTCGTGCGCGAGGTGCCGGCCGCCGAACTCGACGGGCCGTGATCCGATGCGGCGGCTGCGCGCGTATTTCCTCACCGGCCTGCTGACCCTGTTGCCGATCTGGCTGGTCTGGATCGTGTTCAAGTTCGTGCTCGGCCTGCTGTCGGACATCGGCCAGCCCCTGGTCGGCCCGCTGTCGGCGCGGCTGGCGCAGGCGCACCCGGGCGCGCTGGGCTGGATGGACGATGCCTGGGCCCAGACGGCGTTCGCGGTGCTGGGCACCGTGCTGTTCATCGTCGCCGTGGGCGCGCTGGCCCGGCGCGTGGTCGGCCAGCGCCTGCTGGCCTGGGTGGAGGGCCTGATCACCCGCATTCCCCTGCTCAAGACCGTCTACGGCAGCGCCCGCAAGCTGCTCGACCTTCTGCAGACCAAACCCGACGGCACCCAGCGGGTGGTGCTGATCGACTTCCCGCACCGGGAAATGAAGTGCGTGGGCTTCGTCACCCGCGTGATGCAGGAACAGGGCACCGGCCGCGAACTGGCGGCGGTCTACGTGCCGACCACGCCCAATC
>JAYRTA010000310.1:0-3123 GCA_041919875.1 Arenimonas sp. | reverse complement strand
GGGCGTCGAGGTCGTGGCGGCGGGGCATGGCGGTCTCCGGGACGGGAGCCGCAGCGTGGCCGCGCCCGCCCGGTAGGCCCAGCGCCCGGGGACGCGCCGACCGTCCCCGGTGACGAGCGGCGGAGCGGAGGGACCAACCGCGGCGGCCCGCGCCCGCAGCGCCCCTAGAATGGGCCCATGCCTCCCGCCCCCGCGCCCCGCAGCGCCTACGAACGCTACCTCCCGTACCGGCGCTGGGCAGAAGCCGGCTACTGGCTGCTCGCCGTCTCGATCAGCGCCATCGGCAACACGATCACCGTCGGCATGGAGCTGCGCCGGGCCGGGCTGCCGCACCACCCCCTGGAGCCGGCGCTGTGGGAATGGAGCAGCAACCTGGTCTTCCTGGCCCTGGTGCCCGCGGTGGCGTGGCTGACCCGCCGCGTCCCCCTGCACCTCGATACCTGGAAACGCGCCCTGGCCGTGCACGCCGCCGGCAGCCTGGCCTTCTGCGCCCTGCACGTGGCCGGCATGGTCGCGCTGCGCAAGCTGGGGTATGCGCTGGCCGGCGAGGGCTACGATTTCGGGCCGCTGCTGCGCCAGTTCACCTATGAATACGCCAAGGACGTGCGCACCTACGTCGGCATGGTGCTGCTGATCGAGGCCTACCGCTTCGTGCTGCGCCGGCTGCAGGGCGAAGCCAGCCTGCTGTCGGCCCCGGACGACGCGGCGCCGCCGGTGGAGCCGGTGGAGCGGCCCGAACGCTTCCTGGTGCGCAAGCTGGGCCGCGATTTCCTGGTGCCTGCCGCGGACATCGAATCGCTGCAGGCCGCCGGCAACTACGTCAACCTGCGCGTGCGCGGGCGCGATTACCCGCTGCGCTCGACCATCGCCGCGATCGAGGCCCGGCTCGACCCGGCCCGCTTCCGGCGCGTGCACCGCAGCCACATCGTCAACCTCGAGCACGTCGCCAGCATCGAACCCCTGGACACCGGCGACGCCCGCATCCACCTGCGCAACGGCGGCACCCTGCCCTGCAGCCGCCGCTACCGCGCCGCCCTGCGCGAACGCCTGGACTGAACCGGCGCGCGGGCTGCCGCAAGCCCGGCATCCGGGCGAGAATCCCGGCATGGCCGGCCCGCCCCGCAAGATCGTGCACGTGGACATGGATGCGTTCTACGCGTCGGTGGAGCAGCGCGACGACCCGGCCCTGCGCGGCAAGCCGGTGGTGGTGGCCTGGCGCGGCGCGCGCTCGGTGGTGTGCGCCGCCAGCTACGAGGCGCGCCGCTTCGGGGTGCGCTCGGCGATGCCGGCGCTGCGCGCCGAGAAGCTCTGCCCGCAGGCGGTGTTCGTGCCACCGGACTTCGCGCGCTACAAGGCCGTCTCGCGCCAGGTGCGCGCCATCTTCGCCCGCCACACCGACCGCATCGAGCCGCTGTCGCTGGACGAGGCCTACCTGGACGTCACCGAGAACAGGCAGGGCCTGGCCAGCGCCACCGCCGTGGCCGAGGCGATCCGGGCCGCGGTGCGCGAGGAAACGGCGCTCACCGCCTCGGCGGGCGTGGCACCCAACAAGTTCCTGGCCAAGATCGCCAGCGACTGGAACAAGCCCGACGGGCTGTTCGTGCTGCGCCCGGCGCGCGTGCTGTCCTTCCTTGCGCCGTTGCCGGTGGGGCGCCTGCCGGGCGTGGGCCAGGTGATGGAGCGCCAGCTGGCGGTGCTGGGCCTGCGCACCGTGGGCCAGCTGCGCGCCTTCGGCCAGGCCGCGCTGGAGCGCCGCTTCGGCCGCTGGGGACGGCGCCTGCACGAATTGTCCCTGGGCATCGACGAACACCCGGTGGAAAGCGAGCGGCCCACGCTGCAGGTCTCGGCCGAGGACACCTTCGAGCAGGACCTGCCGCTGGACCAGACCACCGACGCCATCACCCGGCTCGCGGCCAAGGCCTGGGCCGGCGCCTTGCGCGAACAGGGCCGGCACGGGCGCACGGTGGTGCTCAAGCTCAAGACCGCCGACTTCCGCATCCTCACCCGCAGCCTGACGCCGCCGCGGCCTCCGGCCTCGCTGGGCGAGTTCACGGCCATCGCGCTGGACCTGCGCGAGCGGGTGGAGTTGCCCGCCGGCACGCGCTACCGCCTGGTGGGCGTGGGCCTGGGGAACTTCCTGCGCGACGACGAGGCACCGCAGCCGGCGCTCTTTCCGGCCTGACCTCCCCACGGCGACGCGCAAGAAAACGGGCGGCCCGAAGGCCGCCCGCCTGCCACCCCTTGCCTGGAGCGGGTGGACTTACTCCTCGGCTTCCTCTTCCTCCGGCTGGGCCGTGAAGTCGTTGAACTCCGTGCGGCTCAGGCGGCCGTCCTGGTCGACGTCGGCCATCGCGAACTCGATGTTGAGCTCATGCTCGACCGGGATGTCGCCCTGGGCCACGTAGCCGTCGCCGTCCTTGTCGAGCTGCTCGAAGCTCGTTTCCGCCGGCGCCGGGTTGGCGAGCGGATCGTTGGGCACGGGATCGTTGGCGAACGCGGCGCCGGACAGGGCAAGCGCGAACGCGGCGGCGAGGGCGCTGCTCACGGTGGGCTTGTTCATGTCGTTCTCCTTCTCTGGGGGGAATGAGGCCAGTGCTCCGGCCTCGCCACCACCCTGCGCCCGCGCGATGAAACCTCGGCTGAGCCTGATGTTAGGTGCACGTTAGAAGCGTTAATCGCCCTGAACATCCGCGTGCCGGGCCTGAACGCGGGCAAAAAAAAGGGGCCGGCATGCGCCGGCCCCGCGGGGTCCCTGTTCCGTCGCTCAGTTGAACAGGCCGTAGAACACGTCGAGGATCAGGCCGGTGCCGATCGCGACCAGGACGACGTCGCGATCCACGCGCACCCAGTGGTAACCGTAGGGCGGCGGCGGCAGGCGGTAGTAGCCGTAGTCCACCCAGTAGTGGCGGGCGTAGAACGGTGCCGGCAGGCGATGGCCGACGTGCCAGGCGCGGTAGCCGTAGCCGCGCGGGTAGTAGTAGCGCGAGGGCGCGGCGTAGCGGTAGCTCGGGGCCCAGTACCAGCGGTCCCAGCGCGGGTCGTAGCCGCGCGAGTAGCGCTGCTGGCGCCATTCCGGGCGATTGTCGCGCCAGGTGTTGCGGTAGTCGTGGCGATAGTCGTGGC
>JAYRTA010000309.1:2396-3145 GCA_041919875.1 Arenimonas sp. | reverse complement strand
GGCCGCGGTGGCGTTGCCGTCTTCGGGATTGCCCATCGCAGCGACCGGACCGCCGTCTAGCGTGAAGCGGTCGTCGCGCGGCAGCAGCCGGAATGCACGGCCCGTGGCCGGCGTGACGGTCACCGCGGCCACGCGCGCCACCGGCAGGTCCACCAGGCGGCGGTCGAGCCAGGCGGCGGCGTCCGGCGCCGGCGCGATGTCTTCGTCCAGCAACCACGCCTGCGCCTGGTCGGCCAGGCGCACGTGGCTGCCGCCGAGGCTGGGATGGTTCACGCCCACCACGATGCGGACCGGCTCGCCGCCGCCGGACAGGCGCAGTTCGGTGCCGGTGGCCCCGGGCGCCGCGATGTCCTCCACGCCCAGGCGTGCATGGCGCGCGGGCGAGGCGGTCTTGGCTTCGATGCGGCGCGCCTGCGCCAGCCGGAACAGCGCCCGGCCGATCTCGCGCTGGTTGCCGGGCCAGTCGAGTCGGTCGGGCATGCGCCATTGGCCATCGACCTTGTCCAGGCGCACGCGCACCTGATCGCCGGCACCGACGACCTCGATGCGATCAATGGCCTCGATGCGCGCCTCGAACCCGGGCAACAGCGGCCCGAGTCCGCTGGCGGTCGCCGGTGCGCGCCGGTCCAGGCTCCACCAGGCGCCGCCGGCCAGGAGCAGCGCGGCCACTGCCAGCCCGGCCAGGTGGCGCGCCTTCACGCGCGGGCCCCCACGGCGCCGCGGGGCCCCGCCCCCCCGCGCCCCGCCCC
>JAYRTA010000309.1:0-2386 GCA_041919875.1 Arenimonas sp. | reverse complement strand
CGCCAGGCCAGCAGGAGCGTGCCCAGCACCACCACCACCGGCATGCCCAGGATGTTGAGCAGCTTGATCCGGTCGCCGAGGGCGTCGATGTCGGCGTTGAGCTGGTGCTGCACGTCGCGCAGCTCCTTGCGCATGCGCAGGCGCTCGTCCTGGAAACGCAGCACCTGCCGCTGCTGGTCGGCCGTCATCGCCTGCGCCTGGCCGTCGGGCCCCGGCTGCTGCAGGCTGGCCAGCTGTTGCTCGAGCTGCTCGAGCGAGGCCTGCAGCTGCTGCTCCTTGGCGCGGTAGCGCTGTTCGGCGCCGCGGCGCAGGGCCTCGACCTTCTCGAACGGCCGGTCGCCGGTCGCGCGCGTGCGCACGGCGATCAGGTCGGCGTTGCCCACCAGGTTGTCGACCGCGTTGTAGACGAAGTCGCCGTTGTTGGCGAAGGCGTTGTAGGCCGGCTGGCCCATGAAATCCTGGACCTGTACCCAAAGCCGGTCGCTCAGGACGTCGGTGTCGGCGACCACGATGATGTTCACCGGGGCCGGGCTCTGCGCCAGGTGCCCGGCCTGCGTCCGCGAGGGGAAGGCCGTCTTGAGTTCGCCGGTGAAGCGTGCCGCCAGCACGAGCGCGGCCTTGCCGGCCGTGAAGCCATCGCGCAGCTGGTCGGGATTGGCGGCGGCGGCCCGCACGGCCCCGGACTCCACGAGCGCCGAATCTGTGGAACTCTGGGCCAGCGCCTCCATCGCCAGCGTCGATTCACGGGCCAGGCCGAGGCTGCCGGCGGTGGAGAAATGCACGGACTCCAGTTCGCCCGTCACCACGTCGTCCTGGGCCAGCGCGTCCCGGCCCAGCCCCAGCACCGCCAGGTGGCGGACCGGGCGACCGGCGGGGTCGGGCTGCACCTGCAGGGCATGGCGGCCGTCGAGGACCACGCGGGCGGGATCGAACTGGATGCCCCACGGGCCCAGCAGCCCCTGCAGGTCCGACGGCCGGGGTTCGGCGCCGGACAGCGGGTCCATCGGGTCGACCCCGCTCTGGTCGGTTTCGGCGTCGGGGTCGACGAAGGCCAGCAGCCGGCCGCCGCGCAGCACGAACTGGTCGATCGCATACAGCGTGTCTTCCGGCAGATCGCGCGGATGCACCAGCATCAGCAGGTCCACGTCGTCGGCGATCGCGGTCGGCGCGCCCTGCAGGCGCCGCAGCTCGAACAGCTCGGCGATCTGCCGGTCCACCACCCAGCCCGGGCTCGCGCGCCCGGTCGGGTCCATGCGCGGCCCGGTCGGCAGGCCGCTGAGCAGGGCCACCACCGGCCGCTGGTCCACGCTCAGGGTCGAGACCAGCTTGGCGACGTCGTACTCCAGGAAAGCTTCCTTGTCCGGCTGGATGAACGGCATCGTGGTTTCGCCGTCGGTGGTGTTGGTGCCCACCAGGCCGAAGTAGAGCTTGTCACCGCTCGCGCCCAGCGGCACCGCCTGCAGGCCGTAGGCCGCGGCCTGGTCTTCGGCCTCCGAGAACGGCAGCGGGTCGATCACCTCCAGCAGCACCTTGCCGTCCGAGCGCGCGGCGATTTCCTCGAGCAGCTCGCGCACGCGCGCGGCGAAGACGCGGAACTGCTGCAGGTCGCGGGTGGCGTGCTCGGAGTAGTAGAACTTCAGGGTCACCGGTTCCTCGATCTTGCCGAGGATGGCCACGGTGCCGGGCGAGAGCGTGTACAGCTGCTTCTGGGTCAGGTCCAGCCGGGCGCCGCGCAGCGCCACGGCGTTGAGGGCCACGGCGGCCACGAAGGCCAGGGCCAGCAGGGCCAGGGCCAGCAGGGGGACGGAACGTCGGTTCAGCAGGTTCATGCGCTCAGTCCGCCTTCTTCATGTCGATCACCAGCACCGTCGCGGCCAGCCAGGCCGCGATGCTGAGCAGGAAGAACACCACGTCGCGCAGGTCCAGCACGCCACGGCTGATGGCATTGAAGTGGGTGAGGAAGCTCAGCCCCGCCACCGCGTCCACCAGCGCCTGCGGCGCCCAGCCGCGCACGAAATCCAGGGCCAGCGGGTAACCGGCCAGCAGCAACAGCAGGCACACGACCACGGTCAGCACGAAGGCCACCACCTGGCTGCGGGTGGCCGCCGACAGCGCGCTGCCCACGGCCAGGAAGGCACCGGCCATCAGCCAGCTGCCGAGGTAACCCGCGAGGATCACGCCATGGTCGGGAGAGCCGAGCCAGGCCACGGTGACCCACATCGGGAAGGTCAGCGCCAGCGCCAGCCCCAGGAAGGCCCAGGCCGCCAGGAACTTGCCCAGCACCGCCTGCCAGAGCGTGAGCGGCAGCGTGAGCAGCAGCTCGAGCGTGCCGGCCTTGCGCTCCTCGGCCCACAGCCGCATCGCCACCGCGGGCGCGAGCAGCAGG
>JAYRTA010000308.1:1102-3165 GCA_041919875.1 Arenimonas sp. | reverse complement strand
GGGACGCATTCGGCGCCCGCGTGCACGCCGCCGGCCAGCGCCTGATGGCGCGCGCCGGCGAGGGCGAGGCCCTGGTGCTCAGCTCGGGCGGGGTGATCTCGCGCCTGGCCCAGATCGCGCTGGAGGTGCCGGTGCACCGCGCGGTCGAACTCAACCTGGCGCTGCGCAACAGCGCCGTCAGCGAATTCCATCCGCAGGGCGAGCGCCTGCGCCTGGGCAGCTGGAACACCCTGCCGCACCTGCACGGCGAACGTGCGCTGTGGACCTACTACTGAGGCCCCCGATGGCATCGCCCCGTCCTGCCGACCTGTTCCCGATCTCCGAGCGAGCGCGCCGGCTGCGCGACCAGGTCGAGGCTTTCGTGGCCCAGCGGATCCTGCCCGCCGAAGTCGCGTTCGCCGCCCATGCGGCCGACCCGGCGACGCGCTGGTCCATCCCGCCCCTGCTCGAATCGCTCAAGGCCGAGGCGCGCGCGGCCGGGCTATGGAACCTGTTCCTGCCCGACCCGTCGCACGGCGCCGGCCTGTCCAACCTCGAGTACGCGCCCATCGCCGAGGTGATGGGCCGTTCGCTGTACGCGCCCGAGGTCTTCAACTGCGGCGCGCCCGATACCGGCAACATGGAGGTGCTGCTGCAGTTCGCCACGCCGGCGCAGCAGGCGCCCTGGCTGCCGCGCCTGCTCGATGGCGGCATCCGTTCGGCCTTCGCGATGACCGAGCCGGACGTGGCCTCGTCGGATGCCACCAACATCGCCCTGCCCATCGTGCGCGAAGGCGACGAGTACGTGATCACCGGCCGCAAGTGGTGGACCACCGGCGCCGGCGACCCGCGCTGCCAGCTGCTGATCGTGATGGGCGTGACCGAACCCGACGCGCCCGCGCACCTGCGCCAGTCGATGGTGCTGGTGCCGATGGACACGCCGGGCGTGCGCGTGGTGCGGCCGCTCACCGTGTTCGGCTACGACGACGCGCCGCACGGCCACGTCGAACTGGCCTTCGAGGGCGTGCGCGTGCCGGTGGCCAACCGCCTGGGCGAGCCCGGCAGCGGCTTCGCCATCGCCCAGGCACGCCTGGGCCCGGGCCGCATCCACCACTGCATGCGCCTGGTGGGCCTGGCCCAGCGCGCGCTGGAAGCCATGGTCGAGCGCGCCCGCACGCGCACCGCCTTCGGCAAGCCGCTGGGCGGACATGGCATGGCGCAGGAGGCGATCGCGCTGAGCCGCTGCGAGATCGAGCAGGCGCGGCTGCTGACCCTGCAGGCCGCCGCCGCGCTCGACGCGCACGGCAACAAGGGCGCGAAGGACCTCATCGGCATGATCAAGATCGTCGCGCCGCGCATGGCCTGCGCCGTGATCGACCGCGCGATCCAGCTGCATGGCGCCGGCGGGCTGTCCCAGGACCACTTCCTGGCCCAGGCCTACGCCAGCGCGCGCTCGCTGCGGCTGGCGGACGGGCCGGACGAGGTGCACATCGCGGCCCTCGCCCGCGCGATGCTCAAGGCCTGAGATGCCCTTCACGCCGCTCCACCTCGGGCCGGGGCTATTGCTGAAGGCCGCGCTCGGCCGCCGCTTCAGTTTCATGGTCTTCGGCGGCACCCAGGTCCTGATGGACATCGAACCGGCGCTCGGCATGTTGCGCGTCTGGCCGGTGCTGCACGGCTACACGCATACCCTGCCCGGCGCCCTGGTGATCGGCACCGTGGCCGGCGTCATCGGCCGCCCGATCAGTGGGTTCGTGCTGCGGCGGCTCGGCATCGCCCATGCGCCCTTCACCTGGTCCGCGTCCTTCCTCGCCGCCTACCTGGGCAGCGTCTCGCACGTCGCCCTGGACGCGGTGATGCACGCCGACATGACCCCCTTCTGGCCCTGGATCGAAGGCAGTCCCTGGTTGCGCGCGCTGTCGATGGAAACCCTGCACCTGGCCTGCTTCGCCATGATCGGGCTGGGAGGCGCGCTCGTCGGGGCACAGGCCCTGGCACGGCGCCGGCGGGAAGCGCGGCCATGACCGACCGCCTCGCGCTCTCTCCGGAAACGCTGGCCTCTTACCTCGAGGCGCACGTCCCCG
>JAYRTA010000308.1:0-1092 GCA_041919875.1 Arenimonas sp. | reverse complement strand
TCAAGGGCGGGCAGTCGAATCCGACCTACCTCGTCGAGGCGGCGAGCGGCAAGTACGTGCTCCGGCGCAAGCCGCCTGGAACGCTGCTGCCCTCGGCGCACGCCGTCGACCGCGAGTACCGCGTGCTGCAGGCCCTGCACGGCGGGCCGGTGCCGGTGGCCAGGCCGCTGCACCTGTGCACCGACGACTCGGTGATCGGCTCGATGTTCTACCTGATGGAATTCGTGCCCGGGCGCGTGCACTGGGACCCGTCGCTGCCGGACACGGCGCCGGCGCAACGCGTCGCGCACTACGAGGCGATCATCGGCACCCTGGCGGCGCTGCATTCGCTGGACCCGGCCGCCGTGGGCCTGGGGGATTTCGGCAAGCCCGGCAACTATTTCGCGCGCCAGTTGCACCGCTGGACCGAGCAGTACCGCGCCAGCGAAACCGGGGCGATCCCGGCGATGGACGCCCTGATCGAGCGCCTGCCGGCACGCTGCCCCGCCGACGACGGCCGCGTGGCCCTGGTGCATGGCGACTTCCGCATCGACAACCTGATGTTCGCCGCGGACGCGCCGCAGGTGCTGGCGGTGGTGGACTGGGAACTGGGCACGCTGGGCCACCCGCTGGCCGACCTGGGCTACTTCTGCATGGCCCTGCGCCTGCCCCGCAACCCCGCCCTGCCCGGCCTGGCGGGCCTGGACCGCGAGGCGCTGGGCATTCCCTCCGAAGCCGCACTGCTGGCGCGCTATTCGGAGCTCACCGGCCAGCCGGTGCCGGCCGACTGGGACTTCGTGCTGGCCTTCAGCTTCTTCCGCCTCGCCGCCATCGCCCAGGGCGTGGCCAAACGCGCCCGGCAGGGCAACGCCTCCAGCGACCAGGCCGCGCAGGCCGGGCAGATGACCGCGCTGCTGGCCTCGCTGGGCTTGGCCGTGCTTGATCGCTAACGGATGGGTTCAGGTGCGTGGACGCGGACACACAAAAGCCGTACCTGGTTGATTTTCACGCAAAAGCCGTACCTGGTTGATTTTCACGCTCGCGTGAAAATCAACCAGGTACGGCTTTTGATGGCCACGCGAGCGTGAAAATCAACCAGGTACGGCTTTTGAT
>JAYRTA010000307.1:0-3176 GCA_041919875.1 Arenimonas sp. | reverse complement strand
TGCTCGGCCAGCAGCTGCGGATCACGCACCGCCTGTTCGTGGACGAAGTCGCTGAGCGCGCAGCTGCGCCGCAGCGCCTCCATACGCTCGGCTGGCCAGGCGGCGGGCAACAGCGCGGCAGCGCGTTCGGCAAGGGGCAGCAGGGGGGCCGGCAGGGCGGCCAGTGGCGGCAGGCTCATGGTCTATCCTTGGGGACGGGTAGCCCGCCCCGAATCCACCCAGGCGCCACTGCCCTTCCAGAGAAAACTGTAGTTTTACTACTAAAGAATGTGTCCCGGACTCTACAGGCGCCATCGAAATGTAGTAAAACTACAAAAGCGACCACGAGCACAGCGGTCGATCACGACTTCACGTAGCCCGCCCAAAAAGCGTGCACGAGCCCAGGCCTCCGATTCTGGAAGCCTTTCCGCCCTGGAGCAAGCCATGCAAGACCTCGATCCCGTCGAAACCCAGGAATGGCTGGACGCCCTCGAGTCCGTCCTCGACAAGGAGGGTGAGAACCGCGCCCATTACCTGCTGACCCGCATGGGCGAACTGGCCACCCGTAGCGGCACCCAGCTGCCCTATGCGATCACCACGCCCTACCGCAACACCATCCCGGTCGGCCATGAGGCACGCATGCCCGGCGACCTGTTCATGGAGCGGCGGATCCGCTCGCTGGTGCGCTGGAACGCACTGGCCATGGTGATGCGTACCAACCTGCAGGACCCCGACCTGGGCGGTCACATCTCCAGCTTCGCCTCCAGCGCGACCCTCTACGACATCGGCTTCAACTACTTCTTCCAGGCGCCGACCGAAGAGCATGGCGGCGACCTGATCTTCTTCCAGGGCCACGCCAGCCCCGGCATCTACGCCCGCGCCTTCCTCGAAGGCCGCATCAGCGAAGAGCAGATGAACAACTTCCGTCGCGAAGTCGATGGCAAGGGTCTGTCCTCCTACCCGCACCCCTGGCTGATGCCGGACTTCTGGCAGTTCCCCACCGTGTCCATGGGCCTCGGCCCGATCCAGGCGATCTACCAGGCGCGCTTCATGAAGTACCTGGAAAGCCGCGGCTTCATCCCCGCCGGCAAGCAGAAGGTCTGGTGCTTCATGGGCGACGGCGAGTGCGACGAGCCGGAATCCCTCGGCGCCATTTCCCTGGCCGGCCGCGAGAAGCTGGACAACCTGATCTTCGTCATCAACTGCAACCTGCAGCGCCTCGACGGCCCGGTGCGCGGCAACGGCAAGATCATCCAGGAGCTGGAAGGCGTCTTCCGCGGCGCCGAGTGGAACGTCAACAAGGTGATCTGGGGCCGCTTCTGGGACCCGCTGTTCGCCAAGGACCACGCCGGCCTGCTGCAACGGCGCATGGACCAGGTCATCGACGGTGAGTACCAGAACTACAAAGCCAAGGACGGCGCCTACGTGCGCGAGCACTTCTTCGGTGCCCGTCCGGAGCTGCTGGAGATGGTCAAGGACCTCTCCGACGAGGAAATCTGGAAGCTCAACCGCGGCGGCCACGATCCCTACAAGGTCTATGCGGCCTACCACCAGGCGGTCAACCACCAGGGCCAGCCGACCGTCATCCTGGCCAAGACCATCAAGGGCTACGGCACCGGCTCGGGCGAAGCGAAGAACATCGCGCACAACGTCAAGAAGGTCGACGTCGAGAGCCTGAAGGCCTTCCGCGACAAGTTCGACATCCCGATCAAGGACAGCGAGCTGGAAAACCTGCCGTTCTACCGGCCGGAGGAAGGCAGCGCCGAGGCCCGCTACCTGGCCGAGCGCCGCGCCGCCCTCGGCGGGGTGATGCCGGTGCGCCGGCAGAAGAGCTTCCGCGTCCCGGTGCCCCCGCTGGACACCCTCAAGGCCATGCTCGACGGCTCCGGCGACCGCGAAATCTCCACCACCATGGCCTTCGTGCGGATCATCTCGCAGCTGGTCAAGGACAAGGAACTGGGCCCGCGCATCGTGCCGATCGTCCCTGACGAGGCGCGCACCTTCGGCATGGAAGGCATGTTCCGCCAGCTCGGCATCTATTCCTCGGTGGGCCAGCTCTACGAGCCGGTCGACAAGGACCAGGTGATGTTCTACCGCGAGGACAAGAAGGGCCAGATCCTCGAGGAAGGCATCAACGAGGCCGGCGCCATGTCCAGCTGGATCGCCGCCGGCACCTCCTACTCGACGCACAACCAGCCGATGCTGCCGTTCTACATCTTCTATTCGATGTTCGGCTTCCAGCGCATCGGCGACCTGGCCTGGGCCGCCGGCGACAGCCGCGCCCACGGCTTCCTGATCGGCGGCACCGCCGGGCGCACCACGCTCAACGGCGAAGGCCTGCAGCACGAGGACGGGCACAGCCACCTGCTGGCCTCGACCATCCCCAACTGCCGCACCTACGATCCGACCTACGCCTACGAACTGGCGGTGATCATCCGCGAAGGCGCACGGCAGATGATCGAAGAGCAGCAGGACGTCTTCTACTACATCACCGTGATGAACGAGAACTACGTGCAGCCGGCGATGCCGGCGGGCGCCGAGCAAGGCATCATCAAGGGCATGTACCTGCTCGACGAGGACCCGCGCGAAGCCGCCCACCACGTGCAGTTGCTGGGCTCCGGCACCATCCTGCGCGAAGTCGAGGAAGCCGCGAAGATCCTCCGCGAGGAGTTCGGCATCGGCGCCGACGTCTGGTCCGTGCCGAGCTTCAACGAACTGCGCCGCGACGGCCTCGCCGTGGAGCGCTGGAACCGCCTGCACCCGCAGCAGAAGCCCAAGCAGAGCTACGTCGAGGAATGCCTGGGCGGGCGCAAGGGGCCGGTGATCGCCTCCACCGACTACATGAAGCTCTACGCCGAGCAGATCCGCCAGTGGGTGCCGAGCAAGGAATACAAGGTCCTGGGCACCGACGGCTTCGGCCGCAGCGACAGCCGCCGCAAGCTGCGTGACTTCTTCGAAGTCGACCGCCGCTGGGTGGTGCTGGCCGCGCTGGAAGCCCTGGCCGACCGTGGCGATATCGAACCCAAGGTGGTCGCCGAGGCCATCGCCAAGTTCGCCATCGACCCGGAAAAACGCAACCCCCTGGACTGCTGAGGAGACGCACTGTGAGCGAGTTGATCCGCGTACCCGACATCGGCAACGGTCAGGGTGAAGTCATCGAACTGCTGGTCAAGGTCGGCGACAAGGTCGAGGCCGAC
>JAYRTA010000306.1:0-3188 GCA_041919875.1 Arenimonas sp. | reverse complement strand
GTTCTGCTGCTGCGGGTACCGGAGCAGGTCGGCGGCGCTCATGGGTGAGGGATTGGCAAGGATCTCAGGGAAAACACCGGGAACGATTGATTTCAGCAATTGATTGTCCCTGCCTAGCATCCGGTCCAGCAGCGGGGCAAACCCGTTTGACATACGACAACCCGGAGACACGCCATGAACAAACGCTTCCTTCTGGGCGCCGCCGCCGCGCTCGCCGCCCTGTCCGCACTGCCCCTGGCGGCGCTCGCGCAGGACAAGCCGCCACTCAAGATCGTTGTGGGCTTTCCGCCCGGCGGCTCGGCCGACCTGCTCGCGCGACTGATGGCAGAGGGCCTGAAGAACGACTTTTCGTCGGTGATCGTGGAGAACAAGCCCGGCGCGGGCGGCCGCATCGCACTGGGCCTGGTCAAGCGCGCGCCGGCCGACGGCCAGACCGTGGTGCTGCTGCCCAGCGGCCCGATGGTGCTGTTCCCGCACGTCTACAAGAAGCTGGACTACGACGCGGTGGCCGACTTCACGCCGATCTCGCAGCTCGCGCACTTCCAGTTCAGCGTGGTGGCCGGCCCGTCCGCGGGCGCCAGGACCTTGGCCGAGATGTTGTCCAAGGCCAAGGCCGCGCCCGGCAGCGCCACCTACGGCACGCCGGGTCAGGGCACGCTGCCGCACTTCATGGGCGTGATGTTCGGCCAGAAGGCCGGCGCCGAGATGACCCATGTGCCGTTCCAGGGCGGCGGCCCGGCCAACACCGCGCTGCTGGGCGGCCACATCCAGTACAAGTTCGACGTCGTCACCGAGACCGCCGAGCTGCACCGCGCCGGCAAGGTGCGCATCATCGCCGTGACCGGCGCGCAGCGCGACCCGCAGGTGCCCGAGGTGCCCACGCTCAAGGAGCAGGGCGTGGACATGGTCGCCACCGCGTGGTTCGCGATGTACGGCCCGGCCGGGCTCAAGCCCGAGGTGCGCGACATGCTCAGCGGCGCCGTGGCCCGCGCGATCAGGACGCCCGCGCTGCGCGCCAAGCTGATCGAGCAGGGCTACGAGCCGGTGGGCTCCACCTCCGCCGAACTCGCCGCCGCGCAGGCCGCCGACCTCAAGCGCTGGGAAGGCCCGATCAAGGCCACCGGCGTGCAGCTCGACTGAGCTTTTTCCCTTTCAGGATTCCCATGAACCGCTTCCGTCGCCACACCGTGGCCGCGCTCGCCTGCGCCCTTATGCCCTTCGCCGCGCCGCTCGCGCAGGCCCAGGCCTGGCCCGCCAAGCCCGTCACCTTCGTCAACAACTTCCCGCCCGGAGGCCCGTCGGACCTGCTGGCGCGCTCGGTCGCGGCCGTGCTGCAGGAGACGCTCAAGCAGCCCTTCGTGGTGGAGAACAAGGCCGGCGCAGGCGGCAATGTGGGCGCGGCGCAGGTGGCCAAGGCCGCGCCCGATGGCCACACCGTGCTGTTCGGCATCGACACTGCCTTCACCATCAACCCGCACCTCTACCCGTCCATGCCCTTCAAGGCCGGCGACCTCAAGCCGGTGGTGATCATGGCCTCGTCGGGCCTGCTGATCGGGGTCAACCCCGCCACCGGCATCAAGACCTTTGGCGACCTGCTGTCCAAGGGCCGCCAGCGGCCGCTGAACTTCAGCTCCGGCGGCAACGGCAGCCCGGGCCACCTGGCGGCGGCCGTGCTCTCCAGCAGCACCCCGGTACAGACCACCCACGTGCCCTACCGCGGCAACACGCCGGCCGTGACCGCCGTGCTCGGCGGCGAGGTGGACGGCGGCATCCTGGCCACGCCCGGCATGCTGCCCCACGTGCAGAGCGGCAAGATCAACGCGCTGGCGGTGACCAGCGCGCGCCGCTCGCAGCTGGCGCCGAACCTGCCCACAGTGGCCGAGCTGGGCCTCAAGGCGCTCGAATCCGAGGTGCTTTACCTGGTGATGGTGCCGGCCGCCACGCCCGAGCCGGTGGTGCAGACCCTGGCCAAGGGCATCACCGAAGCGCTGCTGCGCCCCGATGTGAAAGAGCGCATGAAGGGCCTGGACCTGTTCTTCGAAGGCCAGACCGGCGCCGCCGCGGCCAAGCGGCTGGCCGACCTGAACGCGCGCTACGGCCAGGTCGTGCGCAGCACCGGCATGAAAGCCGACTGAGATGACTGCACAACGCCCCAACATCATCTACATCGTCAGCGACGACCTGGGCTACGCCGACCTGGGCTGCTACGGCGGACGCGAGGCCGGCTTCGGTGCGGTCTCGCCAAACATCGACGCCCTGGCCGCCGGCGGCCTGCGACTGACCGAGGGCTACAGCAACTCGCCGGTGTGTTCGCCCACGCGTTTTGCCATGGCCACCATGCGCTGGCAGTACCGCCTGCGCGGCGCGCTGGAAGAACCGATCAACAGCCGCAGCAAAGGGAGCAGCACGCTGGGCCTGCCGCCCGAGATCCCCACCCTGCCCTCGCTGCTCAAGGACGCCGGCTACCGCACCGCCCTGGTCGGCAAATGGCACCTGGGCTACCCGCCGCACTTCGGCCCGCTGCGCTCGGGCTACGAGGAGTTCTTCGGCATCATGGCCGGCGGCGTGGACTACTTCACCCACTGCTCGTCCAGCGGCGACCACGACCTCTACATCGGCGAGGAGACCCACAAGGAGGTCGGCTACCTGACCGACGTGTTCTCGAACAAGGCGGTGGAACATGTGCGCGCGCGGCCGAGGCCCGCGCCGGCACGCCGTTTTTCCTGAGCCTGCACTACACCGCGCCGCACTGGCCCTGGGAGACGCGCGACGACGCCCACGTGGCGCCCGAGGTGGCGAGGAACCTGTTCCACCTGCACGGCGGCAACGTCGAGGCCTACCGCCGCATGATCCACCACATGGACGAGGGCATCGGCTGGATCGTGGCCGCGCTGCGCGAAGAAGGTCTGCTGGAGAACACGCTGATCGTTTTCACCAGCGACAACGGCGGCGAGCGCTTTTCCGACAACTGGCCGCTGGTGGGCGGCAAGATGGACCTGACCGAAGGCGGCATCCGCGTGCCCTGGATCGCGCACTGGCCGGCCGTGATCCCGCCCGGATCGGTCAGCGGCCAGCACAGCCTGACCATGGACTGGTCGGCGACGATGCTCGAACTCGGCGGCGGCCAGCCCCACCCCGACTACCCGCTGGATGGCGTGTCGCTGGCGGCGCTGCTGAGCGACCCGGCG
>JAYRTA010000305.1:0-3192 GCA_041919875.1 Arenimonas sp. | reverse complement strand
TGATCGCCGCCGCCGACGCCGCCGCCAGCCAGATGCCCAGGCCGCCCAGCGCCAGCCGTTCCCAGGGCCAGGGCTGGCCGGGTTCGATGGCCAGGAACATGCCGATCACCGCGGTGAACACGATCAGCGCCACCACGCGTGGCTTGGTCAGCTCCCAGTAGGCGGCGGCGCGGCTCATTCGGGCGCGCGCAGGCGGGCCAGCAGGCCGACCACGGTGAACAGCAGCAGGGCCGCGCCGGCGTTGTGCGCCGTCGCCACCCACAGCGGCAGGCCGGCGACGATGTTGCTGATGCCCAGCGCCACCTGCGCCGACAGCAGCAGCAACAGCACCCCGCCCCAGAACACCAGTCCCGGCGTGCGCACCATCCGCAGGCCCACCACCAACAGGTGGCCCACCACCAGCAGCGCGAACATCCGGTGCGCCATCTGGATCGCCACCCGCGCCGGGCCGTCGAGCACGCCGCCTTCGTAGTCCACGCCGATGCCGCGCCAGAGGATGAAGCCCTCGCGGTAATCCTGCGCGGGCCACCACTGGCCCAGGCAGGTCGGGAAGTCGGTGCCGCAGGCCAGGGCCGCGTAGTTGGCGCTGGTCCAGCCGCCCAGTGCGATCTGCACCACCAGCAGGGCCAGGCCGATCCACAGCAGCCGGCGCAGGCGCGCGGCCTCGGCCAGCACGAGGGCGCTGCCGGGCGTGGTCTTCCAGGCCAGCGTGACCAGCAGCGAGAGCGTGAGCAGTCCCCCGAGCAGGTGCGCCATCACGATCACCGGCTTGACCAGCCAGATCACCGTCCACATGCCCAGCACGGCCTGGAAGATGATCACCATGAGGGTGATCGCGGCCAGGCGCGAGGCATCGGCGTTCGACCAGCGCAGTGCCTGCACGAGCAGGATGATTTCCGCGGCGATGAACAGGGCCAGCGAGACCGTGTGGTCGGCGGCGAATACGCCGTCCACGCCCATGTACGCGGGAATCGACAGCGCGACCAGGCCGGAGGCCACCAGCACCGAGGCGATGCCGCCGGTGCGCCGGCGCGCCGCCAGCAGGGCCAGCACCAGCACCAGCACGCCGAGCAGGCCGGCAATGTGGCGGTGGAACTGCTCGCGCCAGGCCTTGGTGACTTCGACCGCGCGCTCGAAGGCCTCGTTGGCGGCGGCGACCTCGTGCTCGTGCACCGGCCACGCGGCCTGGCCGTAGCAGGTCGGCCAGTCGGGGCAGCTCAGGCCGGCGTTGGAGAGGCGGACGAAGCCGCCGAACACGATCACGCCCAGGGCCAGCAGGACGGCGGCCCAGGCGATGCGGTGGTAGTGGCGGTACGGCGAGGTCATGGCTGGGCCTTACTTCAACACACGTCCGAGGTCCTTGCGCAGGTGCGAGGGATCGAAGCCCGGCGCATAGCGCAGCACGAGGTAGCCGTTGGGGTCGGCCAGGTAGACCGGCAGCGCGTCGGCGCGGGCCACGTCCGGCAGGCGCGCCTGCAGGGCCGGGTCCGGCCGCATCGCCACCAGGCCGGAGAAGACCGGCGCATCGGCCGGCAGGTCGCCGAACCACAGCACCTTCAGCCGCTCGGCATGGCGCCCCTCGCTGTACCAGACGCGGTGCAGCGCGGCCAGCATCTGCGCGCAGGGCGCGCCGCAGCCAGCCGGCGGGGCGACGATGACATGCCAGTCGCGCTCGACCGGCCGCCACTGCCAGGCACTGCCGTCCGCGCGGACCAGGGCCAGGTCCTGCAGGCGCGGATAGGGATCGAGCATCTGCCCGAAGTTCCGGGTGTGTCCGGGCTTCCAGCCGCCGAAGAACAGCGCGGCGGCGACGCCGAAGCTGCCGAGGAAGAACATGGCCACCAGCAGCAGCGTGAGCCTGGAACGGGTTTTCGAGGGCGTGGTCATGGGCGTCGGCGCAGCATCAGGATCAGGACGAAGACGAAGGTGGTGGCCGCCAGGCCGAACCACTGCAGGGCGTAACCGCGGTGTTTTTCCGGCGGCAGGGTATTGGGCAGCAGGTCGAGGTCGCGTGGGTGGCCGACCGGCAGCGCGGGGTCCAGCCGCAGCACGAGGGGCGCGAGCCCGGGCAAGGACCAGGCGGCAGCCACGGCCTGCGGCTCCAGCCGCAGCGCCAGCCACTGGCCATCCGGCTGGCGCGCCAGGCCCTCGCCCAGCGCCAGGCCGGCGGCCGGCGGCGGCACCAGCAGGCCACTGGCGTCCAGCTCGTCGTGCGGGCAGGCCTGCGCGGGCAGTCGGCGGTCGCCGGCGAGCGGCAGCCAGCCCAGGTCCAGCAGCAGCCCCTGGCGCGTGTCCGCGGTGGTGGCGGCGCAGTATTGCCTCACGCCCACCTGGTCGCCGCGGCGCTGGTTGTCCAGCCACAGCGGCGGCGTGTCCAGGAAATGCACGCGACCGGCGACGCGGCGCGGCGCCTGGCCACCGGCGGCCAGGGCGTCCGCCAGCGACCCCGGCGGGGCCGACAGCGCCGCCTCGGCGGCCGCCAGCAGCGCGCGCTTCTCGCCTTCGCGCCCCAGCTGCCATCGGCCCAGCGCCGCGAACACCAGCGCCAGCGCGAGCCCGGCCACCGCCAGTGGAACGCGGCGATTCACCCGCCGCGCCCCGCGCGGGCGGATAATGGCGCCCTTCCCTTACCGGCCAACGCCATGAGCCCGCAGCTGAAAACCCTGGTCGTCATCGCTTTCCTGATCGTGATCCTGTGGAACCTCGGCGCCGGCCTGTACTACATGCTGGTGGACAAGGGCCGCACCACGCGCACGGTGCGTTCCCTCACCTGGCGCATCGGGCTGTCGGTGGCGCTGATCCTGCTGGTCGTGATCGGCATCGCCACCGGCGTGGTCGAACCGCACGGCATCCAGCGCTGAGCCCAGAAAACTTCGGGCCGGCGCAAGGCCGGCCCTCGGTCCCGGCGGGAGCGCCTACAGGCGCGATCCCTGGCCGCGTTCCCCTCGGTGTTCGCGCCTCCAGGCGCCTCCGCGGCGAGCGGCGTCAGAGCACGTAGACGAACAGGAACAGGCCCAGCCAGACCACGTCCACGAAGTGCCAGTACCAGGCCACGGCCTCGAAGCCGAAGTGGTGGTCGGGGCTGAAGTGGCCCTTCAGGCAGCGCAGCCAGATGATGATCAGCATGATCGTGCCCAGGAACACGTGCATGCCGTGGAAGCCGGTGAGCATGAAGAAGGTCGAGCCGTAGAT
>JAYRTA010000304.1:0-3196 GCA_041919875.1 Arenimonas sp. | reverse complement strand
TGCTCCCATGACCGACACCCTCAGCCACGCCAGCCACCTGCTCCTGCACCCGACCGGCCTCGACCTGGGCGCGCTCGACGACGCCTTCTCGCGGCTGATGGGGCCGGGCGTGGACCACGGCGACCTCTACTTCCAGCACAGCCGGCGCGAGAGCTGGACGGTCGAGGACGGCATCGTCAAGGACGGCTCGCACGCGATCGAGCAGGGCGTGGGCGTACGCGCGGTGAGCGGCGAGAAGACCGGTTTCGCCTATTCGGACGACATCCGCGCCGAAGCGCTGCTGGAATCTGCGTCGGCGGCGCGGGCGATCAGCCACGGCGGTACGCCGGGCGCGCGCGGCCAGCGCATCGTGGTGCCGGGGCATGCCCTGTATGCGCCGATCGACCCGGTCGACGGCATGGCCCCGGACGCCAAGGTCGAGGCCTTGCGCCAGCTCGACCAATGGCTGCGCCAGGCCGACCCGCGCGTGCGCCAGGTGGCGGTGAGCCTGGCCGGCGGCGTCGACACGGTGCTGGTGGCGCGCAGCGACGGCACCCTGGCCGCGGACGTGCGCCCGCTGGTGCGCCTGAACGTGCAGGTGATCGTCGAACAGGTCGGGCGCCGGGAATCGGGCTACGCCGGCGCCGGCGGCCGCCATGGCTACGAGGCGCTGCTGGCCGGCGACCGCCCGATGGCCGTGGCGCGCGAGGCCCTGCGCCAGGCCCTGGTCAACCTCGAGGCCGTGGACGCGCCGGCCGGCACCCTGCCGGTGGTGCTGGGCCCGGGCTGGCCCGGCGTGCTGCTGCACGAGGCCGTGGGCCACGGCCTGGAGGGCGACTTCAACCGCAAGGGCACCTCGGTGTATTCGGGCCGCATCGGCGAGCGCGTGGCCGCGCCCGGCGTCACCATCGTCGACGACGGCACCCTGGCCGGCCGCCGGGGCTCGCTCAACGTCGACGACGAGGGCACGCCCACCCGCTGCACCACGCTGATCGAGGACGGCATCCTGCGCGGCTACATGCAGGACACGCTCAACGCCCGCCTGATGGGCATGGCGCCCACCGGCAACGGCCGCCGCGAGAGCTTCGCCCAGCTGCCGATGCCGCGCATGACCAATACCTACATGCTGGCGGGCCCCTACGACCCGGCCGAAATCATCGCCTCGGTGAAGAAGGGCCTGTACGCGCCCAACTTCGGCGGCGGCCAGGTGGACATCACCAGCGGCAAGTTCGTGTTCTCGGCCTCCGAGGCCTACCTGATCGAGGACGGGAAGATCACCCGGCCGGTGAAGGGCGCGACCCTGATCGGCAACGGCCCGGAGGTGATGACGCGCGTTTCGATGGTCGGCCGCGACCTCGCGCTGGACGAGGGCGTGGGCATCTGCGGCAAGGACGGCCAGTCGGTGCCCGTCGGCGTCGGTCAGCCCACCCTGCGCATCGACGCCATGACCATCGGCGGCACCCGTGCGTGAATCGCTTCGCTTCTGGCCAAGACCGCTTTCAGTCGGCGTCCGGGGCAGCGGCCAGCAGGTCGCGCAGTTCCCGGAAGAGTTCGCGGAAGGCGTGCGGCGGTTTGTTCTTCAGGCGTTCCTGGTGCGCGTTGCGCGCCAGCTGGCGCAGGTGCTGGCGGTCGGCCTGCGGGTGGGCGTCGAGCAGCTCGGCCAGCGCGGCATCGCCCTCGTCCACCAGGCGGTCGCGCCAGTACTCCACCGCGTGCAGGGCCTGGGCCTCGCGCCGGTGGTCGGCCTTGTCGTGCTCGAGCGCGGCGCGGATCGCCGCCAGGGCTTCTTCCTCGCGCCGGCGCATGTGCTTGGCCAGGTACTGGACCTGCCGCTTGCGGGCGATCTGCGCCGTGATCTTCTTCGAGGCGAGCACCAGCTCGCGCAGGTCCTCGTCCATCGGGATCTGGGCCAGGCGCGCGTCGGACTGCTCGACCAGGCGCCGGGCCAGCTCCAGCACCGCCAGCGCCTCGCGCCGGCGTTCGCCGCGGCTGGGGCCGTCGTCGCCGATGTCCTCGAATTCTTCTTCGTCCTGATGCATCGTGCCGTCCCGTCCGGGGCCGCAAGGATACGCCCATGAACCTCCCGACCCCAACTTCCGAGGCCGCCGCCGGCGGGCTCGACCACCTCGCCGGCCTGGCCCGCGAGCTGCTGCGGCAGTGCGCCGCCCGTGGCGCCAGCCAGGCCGAGGTCCTGCTCAACGAGGACCGCGGCCTGTCGGTGAACGTGCGCCTGGGCGAGGTGGAAACGGTGGAGCGCACCCGCGACCGCGGCATCTCGGTCACGGTCTACTTCGGCCAGCGCAAGGGCCACGCCAGCACCGCCGACCTGGCGCCGGGCTCGCTCGCGGCCACGGTCGAACAGGCCTGCGCCATCGCCCGCCACACCGAAGCCGACCCGGCGGCCGGCCTGGCCGACGCCGCCCGCATGGCGCGCGAGGTGCGCGGCTTCGACAGCTGGCACCCCTGGGCCCTGGACGCCGATGCCGCCATCGCCCTGGCCGCCGAGGCCGAGGCCGCGGGCCGCGCCGCCGACCCGCGCATCGGCAATTCCGAAGGCGGCTCGGTATTCACCGGCGAGAGCCTGTCGGTGTACGCCAACAGCCATGGCTTCGTCGGCGCCGAGCGCGACACCCATCACTCGCTCAGCGTCTCGCTGATCGCCGGCCGCGGCGACGGCATGCAGCGCGACTACTGGTACACCAGCGCCCTCTCGCCCGATGAACTCGAGGCCCCGGTGGCCGTCGGCCGTCGCGCCGCCGAGCGTGCGGTCGCGCGACTGGACCCGCGTCCGGTCGCCACCGGCGAGGTGCCGGTGCTGTTCGCGCCCGAAGTGGCGCGCAGCCTGGTCGGCCACCTGCTGGCCGCCGCCTCGGGCGGCGCGCTCTACCGCCAGGCCAGCTTCCTGCTCGACCACCGGGGCAAGCGCATCCTGCCGCCGTGGTTCCAGCTGGCCGAGCGTCCGCACCTGGCCCGCGGCCTGCGCTCGACCAGCTTCGACGCCGAGGGCGTGGCCACGTCCGATTCCGACATCGTGCGCGATGGCGTGCTGGTGCGTTACCTGCTGTCGAGCTACTCGGCGCGCAAGCTCGGACTGGAAAGCACCGCCAATGCCGGCGGCGCCCACAACCTCGAGGTGGCGGCCACCGCCCGCGGGCTGGACGAACTGCTGTCCGGCATGAAGCGCGGCCTGCTCGTGACCGAATTGATGGGGCAGGGC
>JAYRTA010000303.1:0-3201 GCA_041919875.1 Arenimonas sp. | reverse complement strand
GGCACCGGCTCGACCGGCGCGACGGCAGCCGGCGTCGCGCTGGCGGCGCCCGCGGCGGCCGGCGGCACGTAGAAGGCATCCTCGCCGGCCGCGATGCGGTCGGCCAGTTGCTCGACCCCATGCAGGTCGGCGTGCACCGTTTCGCCCTGCAGGGCGGCACGCAGCAGCGGCAGGGTATTGAAGGCCTGCTCGATCAGGCCCACCACCGCCGGCGTCGCCGGCCGGGTGCCGTCGAGCACGCGGTTGAGCATGCTCTCGACCTTCCAGCTGAACTCACCCAGGGCCTTGGCGCCGACCAGGCGGCCGCTGCCCTTGAGCGTGTGGAAGACGCGGCGGATCGGCCGCAGCTGCTCGAGGTTGTCGGGCTTGCTGCGCCAGGCCGGCAGCAGCTGTTCGAGGTTGCCGATCTCCTCCTGGAATTCCTCCAGGAAGACCTCGCGGATCTCGTCGTCGATTTCTTCGCTGGCGGCATCGAAGCCCGGCACCACGGGCAGGGCATGGGCCGAGGCCAGCTCCGGCTCGGGCAGGGATTCGAACACCGGCGCGGGCGCGGCCACGGGCGGCGCCACCGGCTCGCCCGGCAGCGCCGACAGGCTGGCGGCGATGTCGTCGGGCTGGCCGAAATCGAAGCTCGGGCCCGGGATCTGCTCGGCGCTCGGCTGCGGCACCGGCTCCGGCTCGGGCTCGGGCTCGGGCTCCGGCACCGGCTCGGGCGCCGGCAGCGGCTCGGCGACGGGGGCGGCCACCGGCTCGGCGGCGGCCACCGGGATCGCGGCGTCCACGCGCGCCGGCAGCGGCTCTTCCGGCGGCAGCGGCCAGTAGCCGAGGGCCTCGAGGTTCTGGCGGGCGATGTCGAGGATCTGTTCGCGCTTGGGACGGCGGTCGCGCAGCGCCTCGAGGTAGTACTCCAGGCCGGCCAGGGTGTCGGCCAGGCGGTCCATCTGCTGGCCGTTGGGCACGCGGTGGCGGCGCAGCAGCTCGTTTTCGGTGAAGCGGCGCACGGCCGCCAGGTACATCGGCGCATCCTGCAGTTCGAGGATGCGCAGCGCGCCGGATACCTCTTCCAGCAGGCGCGGGACGTCGGCCAGCTGGGCATGGTCCCAGTGCGTTTCGACGAAGGCGACGAAGCACTGGCGGGCCTGGGCGAAGTTGGTGATCGCCTCCTTGACCAGCACCTCCAGCACCTTGCGCGCCTCGCTGCCGGGCAGCGTCGGCTCGGCGGGGGCGGTCGCGCCGGACTCGGGCGCCTCGGCCTCGCCCAGGCGGCTGACCTGGTCGTCCAGCGACGCCTCCACGTAGAGCAGCGCGCCGGCGATGTCGAGCAGGCCGGCCTCGTCGGCCACACGCTGGCCCGAAACAATCGCCTGGATGGCGTTGCGCTGGTCCTGGACCACCCGGCGCGGCATGCCCAGGCCGAGCATGCCCAGGGTGTCGGCGACGCGGTCGAGCGCCTCGACCTGGTCGCCCAGGCTGGCGGCGGCGGACTCGGGCGTGCGCAGGTGCAGGTCGAGCGCGTCCTTCACCCGCAGCAGGTCTTCCTTGATGGCACCGGCGACCGTGGACAGCAGGGCGCGGTTGCGTCCGCTGAGGCTGCCGCGGGCATGCGCCAGTTCGGACTCGCTGGGCAGGTAGTCGCCCAGGCCGAACACCGTGCGGATCTCGCCGATGCGGCCGTGGTCGGTCGGCGCGTGCGCGACGAAGTAAAGCAGCTGGCGCGTGAGCTCCAGCGGCGGGTCGGAGCGGAACGCGGCGTCGCCGCCCTCGGCCAGGCGCTTGATCTCGCGCTCGACCTTGGCCAGGGCCTGCTTGAGCGGCTTGGAGGCCTCGAAGGCGCCCTTGGCGAGCGCGTCGAGCGTGCCCGCGGCGACCCAGAACAGGCGGCGCGCGTGCTCGGCATCGGTGATCGGCACCAGCTGTTCGCAGACGTCGGTGAGGTCGCGGATGGTGGCGGCGCTGTTGTCGTCCTTGAGCCAGCGCAGCAGGGCCGACTGGAACAGGCCCCGCAGGGTCTCGGCGCGGCGCTTGAGCTGGTCGGACTGCAGCGGCGCGTCGGGACCGGCCGCCGAGCGCGGCAGCGGCCGCGAGAGGTCGGGCGAGAACAGCACCGCTTCCGACAGGCCCTTTTCGCCGCGCGGCTCGCGCAGCTCGTTGAGCAGCGGCAGCAGCACGATCGGGATGTCGCGGTGACCCGACTGCAGGCGCTCGAGGTAGTCGGGCAGCTGGACGATGCCGCGCATCAGCGCGGCGTAGCCGGAGTCGCGGTCGGCCACCCGCCCTTCGTGCAGGGCCTTGGCCAGGTGCTCCATTTCCTCGGCGACCATCGCGGCGCCGTAGAGCTCGACCATGCGCAGCGTGCCCTGCACCTGGTGCAGGAAGGTCGCGCAGGCCGTCAGCTGGCCCGGGTCTTCACCCTCCTCGACGTAGGCCTCGAGGGCCTGCCGGGCCTGCCGGAGCGTCTCGTCGAGCTCCGGCTTGACCCAGGTGAGGGTGGTGAAATCGATGTCTTCGTTCAGCCTCATGCCGAGGTCCTGTCATGGCCCGGACGCAGGGGGCTGCGTCCGTGCCGGGGTTTTGCCAGGGGCCAGCCGGTGCGGGGGATCAACCGGGCAGCTTGAAGTCAGCGACGGAGCGACGCAGGTCGGCCGCCAGCTGCGCCAGGTTGCCGATCGACTCGGCCGTCTGGTTCGCACCCTGCGAGGTCTGCGTGGTGATCTCCTGAATCACGCTCATGGTGGCCGTGATGTTGGTCGCCGCGGTGGACTGCTGGCGCGCCGCGAGCGAGATGTTCTGGATGAGGTCGGCGAGGTCGTTGGACACCTTTTCGATCTCGCCCAGGGCCAGGCCCGCGTCTTCGGCGAGGCGGGCACCGGCGACCACTTCCGCGGTCGTCTGCTCCATCGAGCTCACGGCTTCGTTGGTGTCGGACTGAATGGTCTGCACCAGGGCCTCGATTCGCTTGGTGGCGTTCGAGGCGCGTTCCGCGAGTCGCTGCACTTCGTCGGCCACGACCGCGAAGCCGCGGCCCGCTTCGCCGGCGGAGGCCGCCTGGATGGCCGCGTTGAGCGCGAGGATGTTCGTCTGCTCGGAGATGTCGTTGATCAGTTCCACGATCGAGCCGATTTCCTGCGAGCTTTCGCCCAGTCGCTTGATTCGCTTCGAGGTTTCCTGGATCTGGTCACGGATGTTGTCCATGCCCTGGAT
>JAYRTA010000302.1:0-3205 GCA_041919875.1 Arenimonas sp. | reverse complement strand
GGGCGGCCCTGATGCTGTCGGCCTGCAGCAGCGAACAGGAAGCGCCCGCCGCGGCGCCGGCCTTGACGGTCTCGGCCTTCGACGTCGCGCCGGCCACCTTGCCGCGGCGCCTGCCGGCCGCCGGGTCGGTGGCGGCCTGGGAGGAGATGTCGCTGGGCGTCGAAGTCGGCGGCCAGCGCGTGGCCGAGGTGCTGGTGGAGGTGGGTGCGCGCGTCCGCAAGGGCGATCCGCTGCTGCGCCTGGACAGCCGCAGCCTGCAGATGGAGCTGCGCCAGGCGCAGGCCGCCCTGGCCCAGGCCGAGGCGCAGCTCACCGTCGCCGCGGCCAACGCCCGCCGCGGCGAGCGGCTCAAGCGCGAGCAGTTGATCGCCGCCGCCGACGCCGACCAGCTGATCGCCGGCGAACTCACCGCCCAGGCCCAGCGCCAGACCGCGCTGGCCCAGGTCGAGGCCGCGCGCCTGCGCCTGGACTTCGCCACCCTGCGCGCGCCCGACGACGGCGTGGTCTCGGCCCGCACCGTGCAGCCCGGCCAGGTCGCCGGCGCCGGCACCGAGCTGCTGCGCCTGATCCGGCAGGGCCGGCTGGAGTGGCGGGTCGAACTGCCCGAAGCCAGCCTGGTGCAGGTCGCGGCCGGCACGGCGGCGGTGCTGCAGGGCCCGGACGGCCGCGAACTGCGCGGCACCGTGCGCACGGTGACGCCGGCGCTGTCGGCCAGCAGCCGCACCGGCATCGCCTACGTGGACCTGCCCGCGCCGGGCGCCCTGCGCGCCGGCATGTATGCCCAGGGCGCGCTGGTCCTGGGCGAGCAGGAGGTGCTGGCGGTGCCCGACCAGGCCGTGGTCGAACGCGACGGCCACCGCTACGTATTTGTGCTCGGCGAAGGCGACGTGGTGGCGCAGCGCCGCGTCGGCACCGGCGTGCGCGCCGGCGACCGGATCGAGGTCAGCGACGGCCTGCAGGCGGGCGAGCGCATCGTCGCGCAGGGCGCCGGCTTCCTCAGCGACGGCGACCACGTGCGCGTGGTGGATGCCGCCGCCGCGGCCGGGGACGCCGGCGAATGAACTTCTCGGCCTGGTCCATCCACCGGCCGCTGCCGGCGATCCTGCTGTTCATCCTGCTGGGCGCGGTCGGCCTGTTCGGCTTCCAGCAGTTGGCCGTGTCGCGCTTCCCGGACATCGCCTTCCCCGGCGTCACCGTCACGGTGGTGCAGCCGTCGGCCACGCCGACCCAGCTGGAAACCGAAGTCACGCGCAAGATCGAGGATTCGATCGCCACCCTGCCGGGCATCAAGAACCTGGTCTCGAACGTGGTCGAAGGCAGTTCCACCACCTTCGTCGAGTTCCGCATCGGCAAGGACCTCAACGAAGCCCTGGACGAAGTGCGCGACGCGGTGACGCGCGTGCGCACCGACCTGCCGCAGGACGTCGAGGAACCGGTGGTCGCCAAGCTCGACATCGTCGGCGGCACCCTGGTCACCTACGCCGTGGCCTCGGACGCGATGGCCGAGGACGAGCTGAGCTGGTTCGTGGACAACGGCGTCACCAAGGCCATGTTCGGCGTGCCGGGCGTGGGCCGGGTGACGCGCGCCGGCGGCGTGGACCGCGAGGTCCAGGTGGACCTGCGCCCGGGCGTGCTGCAGGCGCACGGCATCACCGCCGGGCAGGTGTCGCAGCAGCTGGCCGCGAGCCAGCTCGAACGCTCCGGCGGCCGCGCCACCTGGGGCAGCAGCGAACAGGCGATCCGCGCGGTCGGCACCGTCGGCCACGCCCAGGACCTGCGCGAGTTCCCGATCCGCCTGCCCGATGGCCAGCAGGTACCGCTCTCGGCCCTGGCCGAGGTCGGCGACGGCCATGCCGAACGGCGCCAGGTGGCCCTGCTCGACGGCCGGCCGGTGGTGGCGTTCTCGATCACCCGCACCCGCGGCAGCAGCGAAACCAAGGTCGGCGCCGGCGTCGAGGCGGCGGTGCGCCAGCTCGAGGCCGAGCATCCCGGCGTGCGCATCACGCCGGTGTTTTCGGCGGTGCAGGAAGTGCAGGCCTCGTACTCCTCGTCCATGGCCATGCTGTGGGAAGGCGCGCTGCTGGCGGTGGTGGTGGTCTGGTTCTTCCTGCGCGACTGGCGCGCGACCTGGATCTCGGCCGTCGCCCTGCCGCTGTCGATCATCCCGACCTTCGGCGTGATGTGGCTGTTCGGCTTCAGCCTCAACATGGTCACCCTGCTGGCGCTGGCGGTGGTGGTGGGCATCCTGGTGGACGACGCGATCGTCGAGGTCGAGAACATCGACCGCCACCTGGGCATGGGCAAGCCGCCCAAGCAGGCGGCGCTCGAGGCGGCCGACGAGATCGGCCTGGCCGTGATCGCCACCTCGGCGACCCTGGCGGCGGTGTTCGTGCCCGTGGCCTTCATGCCCGGCGTGGCCGGCAAGTTCTTCCTCGAGTTCGGCTGGACGGCGGCCACCGCGGTGCTGTTCTCGCTGATGGTGGCGCGCCTGCTGACGCCGATGATGTCGGCCTACCAGCTCAAGCCCAAGCCGCACCCGAAGGAAGAGGACGGCCGCGTGATGCGCTGGTACCTGGGCTGGGTCGAGTGGGCGCTGGCGCACCGCAAGACCACCCTGCTGCTGGCCCTGGCGATGTTCATCGGCTCGCTGGGCATCGCCGCGATGATCCCGGCGACCTTCATCCCCGGCTCCGACCTGGGCCGCAGCAACCTCAGCCTGGAGCTGCCGCCGGGCGCGCGCCTGCAGCAGACCGTGGACACCGCCGAACAGGCCCGCCGCCTGCTGTCCGACCTGCCCGAACTGCGCCAGGCCTATGCCACCGTCGGCGGCGTGGTGGACCTGGGCGACCCGAACGTGAGCGGCATCGCCGACGTGCGCAAGGTGGTGATGGTGCTCGACTGGGGGCCGGAATCGGAGCGCGACCGCTCGCAGAAGGAGCTCGAGCGCCTCGTGCGCGAGCGCCTGTCGGTGATGCCGGGCGTTCGCCAGCGCTTCATCAGCAGCGAGCCGGGCGAACAGATGCAGGTGGTGCTGGCGGGCAACGACCCGCAGGCGCTGTATTCGGCCGCGCAGTCGCTCGACCGCGACCTGCGCACCATCGGCGGCCTGGGCACGATCAGCTCGACCGCTTCGCTGCTGCGCCCCGAGCTGGTGATCGTGCCCGATGCGCGCCGCGCCGCCGACCTGGGCGTGGCCACGGTGGAC
>JAYRTA010000301.1:0-3237 GCA_041919875.1 Arenimonas sp. | reverse complement strand
ACCCGCCGGGCGTTTCGATCGAACTGGCCCTGGCGGCGCTGGCCGGCCGCTCGCTGTGCTTCCGCCTGCGCCGCGCCGGGCCAGGCCAGGGTGATGCCTTCGTGACCCGGCTGCAGGTGGCGCCGCGCCACCTCGCCGGGCGCACCCACGCGCTCGCGTCCTACGCCTTCCGCCTGCGCAACGAAGTGGCGAACTTCTCCGGCGATGCCTACCGGCATGCGATGTACGGCGACGAGCCGGCAGCGGGCGCCGCACCCGGCGCGGTGCGCGCCGCCACGGCGGATGAAGGCGACTCGGGCTTCGCCGACGCCATGCGCGCGCGCATCGACGCGCGCCTGGCCGCACTGCAGCCGCAGCCGGGCGAGGTCGCCTTCAACTTCGCCCTGCGCGCGCTCGAGGGCCTGCTGCCCACCGAGGCGCCCAACTTCTTCCGCCGCGCGCGCGAACGCGGCCGGGACCGGCCGCTGCGGCTGCTGTCGATCCTCTCGGGCGCGGCGCGCGTGGAGGAACAGCTGCTCTCGTACTGTCCCATGGGCGCGGAGCTGACGCTGATCGACGCCTCGCCTGACCTGATCGGGCGTGCGGCGGCGCGCATGGCGGCCAGCCACCCGACCGTGAAGGTCGACTGCCTGGTGGGCGACATCAACCGCGGCCTGCCCGGCCAGGGCCGCTACGACGTGATCCTGTGCGTGTCCGCGCTGCACCACGTCGCCGACCTCGAGCGCGTGCTTTCGGAAGTCAACGCCCGGCTCGAGGACGACGGCGAGTTCTGGAGCATCGGCGAGCAGATCGGCCGCAACGGCAACCGGCTCTGGCCCGAGGCGCTGGCGGCGGCCAACGAAGCCTTCGCCGCCCTGCCGCCGCACCTGCGCCGCAACGCCCACACGCGCGAGGTGGACGCGCAGGTCAGCGACCGCGACTTTTCGGTCGGCTGCTTCGAGGGCGTGCGCAGCGAGGAGCTCGAGCGCCTGCTCGAGGCCTACCTGGTGCCGGTGGACGTGTTCCGGCGCAATGCCTTCCTCTGGCGCCTGACCGACGCCACCTACGGCGACAACTACCGGATGGACGAGGCGGGCGACGTGGCCCACCTCAAGGCCCTGGTCGCGGCCGAAGCCCTGCACTGGGTGCTCGGGGGCCGCGCCACCGAGCTCCACGGCGTGTACCGGAAGAAGGTCGTGCCGGTGCCGGCCGGAGCCGGCGACGGCCTCAGAAGCGCCAGCTGACGCCGATCAGCGGCCCCGCCAGGTTGACGGCCACGCGGGCCTCAGCCCGGCAGCCCGTCCACCGGCACGCGTACCGCGCCCTCCATCAGCACGCGGGCGCTGCGGCTCATGATGGCCTTGCGCACGACCCACCGGCCCTGCACCTGCTCGGCCTGGGCGCCCACGCGCAGGGTGCCGCTGGGGTGGCCGAAACGCACCGCCTCCCGCGCGCCGCCGCCGGCCGCGCGGCTGACCAGGGTGCCCGGGATGGCCGCGGCGGTGCCGATGGCCACCGCGCAGGTGCCCATCATCGCGTGGTGCAGCTTGCCCATGCTGAGCGCGCGCACGCACAGGTCGATGCCGGCGGCGGCGATGGCCTTGCCGCTGCTGGCCACGTAGTCCCGCGCCGGCGCCACGAAGGCGACCTTGGGCGTGTGCTGGCGCCGGGCCGCCTCGCCGACGTCCTTGATCAGGCCCATGCGCACGGCGCCGTGGGCGCGGATGGCTTCGAAGCGCGCCAGCGCGACCGGATCGCCGTTGATGGCGTCCTGCAGCTCGGTGCCGGTGTAGCCGATGTCGGCCGCGTTGACGAACACGGTCGGGATGCCGGCATTGATCATCGTCACCTCGAGCGTGCCGACGCCCGGCACCTCGAGCGAATCGACGAGGTTGCCGGTCGGGAACATCGCGCCGCCGCCCTCGCCTTCGCCCTCGTCGGCCGGGTCGATGAACTCGAGCACGATCTCGGCCGCCGGGAAGGTGACGCCGTCGAGCTCGAAATCGCCCGTCTCCTGCACCTGCCCGTTCGCGATGGGCACGTGGCAGAGGATGGTCTTGCCGATGTTGGCCTGCCACACCTTCACCGTGAACACGCCGTCCGCCGGCAGCCGCGCGGGGTCGATGAAACCGTTGGCGATGGCGAAGGGGCCGACCGCAGTGCTGAGGTTGCCGCAGTTGCCCGACCAGTCGACGAAGGCGGTGTCGATGGCGACCTGGCCGTAGAGGTAGTCGACATCGTGGCCCGGCCGCGAGCTGCGGCTGATGATCACGCACTTGCTGGTGCTGGAGGTCGCGCCGCCCATGCCGTCGGTGTGCTTGCCGTACGGATCGGGCGAGCCGATGACGCGCATCAGCAGCGCGTCGCGCGCCGGGCCGGGCACCTGCGCGGCCTTGGGCAGGTCGTCGAGGCGGAAGAACACGCCTTTCGAGGTGCCGCCGCGCATGTAGGTGGCGGGAATGCGGAGCTGGGGAAGCTGGCTCATGGCGAAGATGATTTCAACCGTTGGGATCAAGGGCTTCGGAGACACGACGGCGGGCGGCCAGCGTATCCATCAGGAGGCGTTCGTCGACGTCGACATGGCCTTCGTACTCGGAGAGATTGCGTGCGGTATGCGCCCGATCCAGCACGCGCCAGACCTCGGGCCCGAGCCCGAGGGTCTGCGGCAGCACCTGGAAGACGATGTAGCGATGGCGCGGACGGAACCCCTTGCGACGCAGGGCGGCCAGGCAGAGTGCGTGCGCCGCGTTGTAAGCCAGGTCGAAACGGCTTTCATTCGACAACGTCGGATTCTCGGCGTCGAGCAGGCGGGCCTTGCCCGATCGGACCAGGCCCGTGATTTCGCCATCATCGGCCTTCTCCGCCGCCAATGGTTTGGTCGGTCCGACCAGGTTCTCAAGCACTGAGCTCATGCTCGCTCCCCACCAGCCAAAGCTTGGGCTGCTCCATCACTTTCGAGACGAAGGCGTTTCCCTCGGTGAGCCGACGGGCGAAGTCGGCCCGGGTGTAGATCGTAGGCTGGATGTCGCGGCCCAGCTGCTCGATGGCCGGGTGCAGGGCCGCCATCACGTCGGCATACGCCAGGGTGTCGGACACCAGCATCAGGTCGATATCGCTGGCGGCCGTGTCATCGCCCTTCGCGACGGAACCGTACACGAAGGCCGCGCGCAGGCCATCGGCCAGCGGCGCGAGCGCCTCCCGAAGCGGCATGGCCAGGCCAAAGGTCTTGCGGACGATGGCCACCAACTCGTCATGGAT
>JAYRTA010000300.1:0-3243 GCA_041919875.1 Arenimonas sp. | reverse complement strand
GCAGCACCACGACGCCGCCCAGCACCATGCCGGTCGTGTGCAGTTCCAGCTCCCGGCCCCAGCCCACCAGCACGCGGCCGGCGCCCTCGATGGCGTCGCCCAGCAGGTCCGAACCGGTTTGCGCCAGCAGGCCGAAGGCCGCCGCGACCACCAGCATGCCGCGGTTGGAGATCAGGCCCAGGCGCACCACTTCGCCGGTGGACAGCGAGAGCAGCACGCGCGACGGCGGCGCGTCCGGCGCGGCTTCGCCGGCGGCGGCCGCGGCCCGGCCGTGGCTGCGCACGATCTCCTCGAGCGCGTGCGCATCGGCCAGGGACAGCACGCGCATCTGGCCTTCGGCGGTCATCCCGCCGGCCGATTCGAGCTTCACCTCCGCCACCCCGAAGATCCGGTGCAGCAGGGTCTGGTGCAGGGCGACGTTGTGGATGCGCTGGAAGGGGATGTTGCGCAGGTTGCGCTGGAACAGGCCGCTGCGGATCACGATGCCCTCGGCATCGATCCGGAACCGGTAGGTGAAGTACTGCGCCAGCGACACCAGCACCAGCACGCCGGCGCCAACCAGGCCCCAGAGTTCCCAGGAGTTGCCGCGCCCGCCGAACAGCAGCACCAGCAGCGGCAGCGCGAACTGCTTGAGCTGCTGGATCAGCACGAACAGCCAGCTCAGCGGGTGCAGCCGGCGCTCGGGCGCGCCTTCGGCCAGGGTGCCGTCAGAGGGCGTCATCGGTGTCGGGTTCCGGCAGCAGGGCGTCGCGCAGGGTCACCGCGTCCGCGTCCAGGAACCCCGACTGGCGCAGCGCGCTCAGCCGGGTGCCGGCGGTGTGGGCCACCAGCGTGGCCAGGCCGAAGTGGCGCTCGATCGGCCCGCGCTCGAGGTCCAGGTGCTGCACGCGGCTGCGCGGCACCAGCACGTCCTTGCGCCAGACCAGGCCGCGCCGCACGTGCAGGCCGCGGTGGTCGAGCTGCCAGGTGGTGCGCCGCCAGCGCGCCCGCCCCAGCACGGCGCCCAGGCCCAGGCAAAGCAGCAGCAGGATCGCCCCGGCCGCGATCGTCAGGCCCGGGCCGCCGGGCAGGAAGGCGCTGGCCAGCACGGTCGTGGCGATCGCAACGGGCAGGCCGGCGAGTGCGCCGACGATGGCCGAGACCTTGCCCGCGGCCGGCGGCAGCGGGTGCCAGGTGTCGAAGCCCTGGTCGGACGGGCGCGCCAGGGAGGGCGGGTGCGGGGTATCGGTCATTTGCAGTCGCGCGGGTAGGGATTGGGTTCGCCGGAGCCGGGTGGCCGCAGCGTGAAGCGCTTGTAGGTCCATTGGTACTGCCGCAGGTCACGCCGGGCGATCGCTTCCACGCCGGCGTTCATCGCGGTGGTGGCCGCCACCAGGTCGGCGCCGGCGATCGCCGGCTCGGCGGCCTCGAACCGCACCTCGAACAGGCCATCGTGGCCGCGCTCGGCATAACCGAACAGCACGGCGGCGCCGCTGCGCTGGGCCAGTTTGGGAACCAGGCTCAAGGTCAGTGCCTGCAGCCCGAAGAACGGGGCGAATTCGCCCCCGCCCAGCTTGGGCTGCTGGTCGGGCGTGATGCCGACCACCTCGCCGGCCTGCAGGGCGCGGAACAGGGGCCGCATCGCATTGGCCTCGGCCGGCACCAGGCGGATGTTCTCGCCGCCCCGGGCCAGGCGCAGGAACGCGTCGCCGGCGCGGCTTTCCGGCACCCGGTACACCAGGGAGAACGGCCCGCGGGAGGCCAGGTACTCGATCAGCAGCTCCCAGTTGCCGTAGTGCGGGGCGGCGACGATCACGCCCTTGCCCGCGTCCCGTGCCGCCTCCAGCAGGTCCAGCCCGTGCACGGCGCGCACCAGGGCCAGGTTGGCGGCCCGCGGCCGGGTCCAGATCCGCAGGGTTTCCAGGGCGTTCTTGCCGGTCTGCTCGAGGATGGTGCGCACCGCCTGTTCGATGTCTTCGGCGGCCGAGCCGGCCGAGAGCAGCTCCAGGTTCCGTCGCGCCACCTTGGCCTCCCGCTGGTTGCGCCGGTAGGCCAGGCGGCCGAGCGCGGCGCCCAGGGCCTGCTGCGTGCGCAGCGGCAGCCGGCCGGCCAGCCAGGCGAGGGCGAACAGCAGGCGGGCGGCGACGGCGGCGAATTCCATGCCCGGAGTGTAAGGGATGCCCCCGCCGCGCCCGCCGGCATTGACCCCCACGGCAGGGCGCGGCGACCATGCCGGCATGATCGCGCTCATCCAACGGGTCACCCAGGCCCGCGTCACCGTGCAGGGTGAAACCGTCGGCGCCATCGGTCCCGGCCTGCTGGCCCTGGTGGCGGTGCAGCCCGGGGACGGCGAAGCGGCGTATGAGCGCATGGCCGGGCGCCTGCTGGCCTACCGGGTGTTCGGCGACGCCGACGGCCGCATGAACCGGTCCCTGGCCGACACCGGCGGCGGCCTGCTGCTGGTCAGCCAGTTCACCCTGGCCGCGGACACCGGCAAGGGCCTGCGCCCCAGCTTCACCTCGGCCGCCGCGCCCGGGGAGGCCCGCGCGGGTTTCGACCGCCTGGTGGACCTGTGCCGGGCCCGGCATCCGTTGGTTGAAACCGGACGCTTCGGGGCCCACATGGAGGTGGCCCTGGTGAACGACGGCCCGGTGACCTTCTGGCTGCAGGCCTGAACGTCGCAAAACCTCCGTTGGTTCAATGGCATAGCCAACCCAAAGGCCCGCCTGTATACTGCGCGGTTCCATTTTCCCCGTCTCGGGACACGTGTTCATGGCCAACGACCGTCCGGCTCAGCAGTCCGAAATCAAGCAGCTGATCAGCAAGGGCCTGGAACAGGGTTACCTGACCTATGCCGAGGTCAACGACCACCTGCCCGACGACATCGTCGATCCGGAGCAGATCGAAGACATCATCGGCATGATCAACGGCATGGGCATCGAGGTGCACGAGGTCGCGCCGGATGCCGAGACGCTGCTGCTGTCCGATTCCTCCTCCAGCCGCGAGTCCGACGAGACCGCCGCCGAGGAGGCCGCCGCCGCCCTGAGCTCGCTCGACACCGAAGGTGGCCGCACCACCGACCCGGTGCGCATGTACATGCGCGAGATGGGCTCGGTCGAGCTGCTCACCCGCGAGGGCGAGATCGCCATCGCCAAGCGCATCGAGGAAGGCCTCAACCAGGTCCACGCCTCGCTGGCCAGCTTCCCGTGGTCGATCCAGCTGCTGCTCGAGGACTACGACCAGCACCTCGAGGGTAAGAAGCGC
>JAYRTA010000299.1:0-3246 GCA_041919875.1 Arenimonas sp. | reverse complement strand
GCCAGGGGCCGCGATTCGGTGATCTTCTGCAGGACTTCCCAGCGCGTGCGGGCGTCGAGGCCGTCGAGCCAGGCCAGCTCGGCCGAGCCGATGATCTGCACCTTGTTGGGGTGGATGACGTTGAGGTAGCCGGCCAGGGACGGGCGGCGGGAGAGGTGTTCGCCGCGCTCGATCACCCGGTCGCCGCCGGCCTGGCCGGCGACCCAGCGCAGCGCCAGGCGCTCGCCCGTTTCTTCGAAGAGTTCGCGGGCGCGCATCCGGTCGGGCATGGCTCAGGCCGCGGCGTCGTGGGTGGCCTGCCAGTCGGCCAGCAGGGCATGGAGGGCGGCGGCATCGGCCGCGCCGCGAAGCTGGTCGCGGAAGCCGGCGTCGCCGAACATCTCGGCCAGCTGGCTGAGCAGCATCAGGTGCTGCTGGGCGAAATGCTCGGGCACCACCAGGGCGAACACCAGGTCCACCGGCTGGCCGTCGGGCGCGCCGAAATCCACCGGCTCGGCCAGGCGCACGAAGGCGCCCACGGCGGTGCCCGCACGGGCGCTGCGCCCGTGCGGGATGGCCACGCCATGGCCCAGGCCGGTGCTTCCCAGGCGTTCCCGGCCGCACAGCCCGTCGTAGATGCCGCGTTCGGACTCGCCACCGCCGGCCCCGGCCAGCAGCGCCGCCAGCTGTTCGAGCAGGCGCTTCTTGCCGGGGGCGATGACGCCCGCCTTCACGCGGGCCGGGCTGAGCAGGTCCAGCAGGTGCATGGCGTCAGCCGAAGTTGTCCGAACGGGCGGCGGATTCGCCGCGGTGGTGGTCGGTCATCTTCTCCTTCTGCTTGACCACGAGGCGGTCGAGCTTGTCGGAGAGCAGGTCGATGGCCGCGTACATGTCGGCGGCGACCGCGTCGGCGTGCAGGGTCTTGCCGGCGGTCGCGAGGGTGGCTTCGGCCTTGTGGTCGAGCTTGTCCACCGAGAGCACCACCCGCGCCTCGCAGTGGTGGTCGTAGTGGCGGGCGACGCGCGCGAACTTGTCCTGGACGTAGTCGCGAAGGGCCGGGGTCAGGTCCATCTGGTGGCCGTTGATGTCAATCCGCATGGTCGCTTTCCTCCTGTGGTTGTGCAGGCACAGCAAAACACGCCGGGCGGCAACGGGCCGTGACCGGCGTCGATCGGAGGGGGGAACTTTCGGCCCGTCGCGGGGCCTGGCCGGGCTTGACCATGGATGCGGGCCTCAACCCAGCCGCTGCCGCTCGTTGGAGGCGGGGACGTTCATCGCTTCGCGGTATTTTGCCACGGTTCGCCGGGCCACGGGGATGCCCTCGGCCTTGAGGATTTCCGCCAGCCGTTGGTCGGACAGGGGCGCGCGCGGGTCCTCGGCCTCGATCAGCTTGCGCAGCATGGCCTGGATGGCGGTCGCCGAGGCCGCTCCGCCGTGCTCGGTGGCGATGCCCGAGCTGAAGAAGTGCTTGAATTCGAAGGTGCCGCGCGGGGTGCGCAGGTACTTGCGGGTGGTGGCCCGGGAAATGGTGGATTCGTGCAGGCCCAGTTCCTCGGCCACTTCGCGCAGGGTCAGCGGGCGCATGGCCTCGTTGCCGTGCTCGAGGAAGCCGCGCTGCTGGCGCACGATGGCCCGGGCCACGCGCAGCAGGGTGTCGGCGCGGGTCTCGAGGCTCTTGATCAGCCAGCGCGCTTCCTGCAGCTGGCCGCGCAGGTAGCTGTCGTCCTCCCGGCTGGCCTTGCCGATCAGGCGCTCGTAGTGTCGGTTGATCGCCAGGCGCGGCTGGCTGCCCGCCGCCAGGCCGACCTTCCAGACGCCCCCCTGGCGGTAGGCGACCGCGTCCGGGGCGATGTACTCGGCCTCGCCGCCGCCGACCTGGGCGCCCGGCTTGGGGTCGAGCGAGCGCAACAGGGCGACCGCCTCGGCCATGGCCGGGGGCTCTTCGCCCAGCTGCCCTCCCAGGCGGTCCGGGCCCAGGCGGGCCAGGCCATCGAGGTGTTCCCGTGCCAGCCGGCGCGCCAGGGCCAGGCCCGGGGTGTCGGGGCTGAGCAGGCTCAGCTGCACGCACAGGCATTCGGACAGGCTGCGCGCACCGGCGCCGACCGGATCGAAGTGCTGGATGATGTGCAGCACGGTTTCGATCTCGTGCTCGTCGGCGAGGATGTCCGGCGCGAGCGCGGCCTGGATGTCCGAGAGCGGGACGGCGAGGTAGCCGTCGTCGTTGATGGCCTCCACCACCGCCTGGCCGATGGCCAGGTCGCGCGGGCCCAGGTGGCTCAGGCGGAGCTGCCAGAGCAGGTGCGACTGCAGGTCGAGGACGGCGGCGGGGCTGTGGTCCTCGCGCTCGTCGTCCTCGCCGCGGCCACCCCCGCCGCTGCCGGCCTCGAACCAGTCGTCCGCCGCATGCCGCTCCAGCTCGCCTGCCTCGGGCGGGTCCGCGTCGCCGGTCTCGCCGGCGTCGGGGCTGGCGGGACCGGCCTCGTCGGCCGGGCGGCCATCGGCCGGGGTCTCGAACTCGCCGGCCTGGTCTTCCTCGCGCTCGAGCAGCGGGTTGGATTCGATCGCGCTGTTGAGCTCGGCTTCCAGCTCCATCGCCGACAGCTGCAGCAGCCGGATCGCCTGGCGCAACTGGGGCGTCAGGGTCAGCTGCTGGCCAAGCCGGGTCTGGAGGGTGGGCTTCATGGCGCTCCGCGGGGGCGGCGGCGCCCGGCTACAGGCGGAAGGATTCGCCCAGGTAGACGCGACGCACGTCGGGATTGGCGAGCACGTCCCCGGGGCTTCCCTGGGCCAGCACGCCGCCGTCGTTGAGGATATACGCCCGGTCGCAGATACCCAAGGTCTCGCGCACGTTGTGGTCGGTGATCAGCACGCCGATCCCGCGTTCCTTGAGGTGGCGCACGATTTTCTGGATCTCGCCGACCGAGATCGGGTCGACGCCGGCGAAGGGTTCGTCGAGCAGCATGAAGCGCGGCTTGGCCGCCAGCGCGCGGGCGATTTCGACCCGGCGCCGCTCGCCGCCCGAGAGGCTGGCGCCGAACTGGCCGGCGACGTGGCCGATCTGCAGCTCCTCCAGCAGCCCGGACAGTTCGCGGGCCCGGCCGTGCGCGTCCAGGTCGGTGCGCAGCTCGAGCACCGCGGCGATGTTGTCGGCCACGCTGAGCTTGCGGAACACCGAGGCTTCCTGCGGCAGGTAGCCCAGGCCCAGGCGGGCGCGTTCGTGCATCGGCAGGCCGGTGATGTCCAGGCCATCGAGCAGGATCTGGCCGG
>JAYRTA010000298.1:0-3249 GCA_041919875.1 Arenimonas sp. | reverse complement strand
TGGCGGCGCCGTGGCCGCACCGCAGCAGCCCTGGCAGGTGTCCGCCGCCTTCCTGGCCGACACCTTCCGCAACGGCATGGACCCGCTGGCGGTGCTCAACTACGTGCGCGGCCTGGGCGAGATCACCCGCATCGCCTGCGACACCGCGGCCGTGCCCGGCCTGGACGCACTGGACCCCGAGAGCTGCCACCTGGCCTTCGACTTCGACCTCGTCACCGCGTCGCCGCAGGAGGCGATCGAATCGGCCTTCAGCTTCGTGCGGGACGACTGCACGCTGAGCATCACTCCCCCGGCGGCGGCCGAGCCGGCCGAAGCGGCGGCCGCGCCCGTCGCGGCCGCCAAGGCCGCCCCCGCCAAGACCCGCGAGGGCGGCGCCCCCGCGGTGGACGATCAGCGCTTCATCCGCGTGCAGGCCGACCGGCTCGACGCCGTCATCAACCTGCTGGGCGAACTCGTGATCGCCGGCGCCGGTGCCCTGCTGCTGGCGCGCCAGTCGCGCCAGGGCTCGCTCATCGAGGCCAACGAACAGATCAGCGGCCTGATCGAGGACATCCGCAACGGCACGCTGCAGCTGCGCATGGTGCCCATCGGCGAAACCTTCTCGCGCTTCCGGCGCGTGGTGCGCGACACCGCGGCCGAGCTGGGCAAGGACGTGGCACTGGAGATCGTCGGCGGCGACACCGAGCTGGACAAGTCGGTGGTCGAGCGCATCGCCGACCCGCTGATGCACCTGGTGCGCAACGGGCTGGACCACGGCCTGGAAACGCCCGAGCAGCGCGTTGCCGCCGGCAAGCCGGCGCAGGGCAAGCTCATCCTCTCGGCCTGCCACGAGTCCGGCAGCATCCTGATCCGCATCACCGACGACGGCCGCGGCATCCAGCGCGAAAAGGTGCTGGCGCGGGCCTGGGAGCGCGGCCTGCTCGAACAGGGCGTGGTGCCACCGGACGCCGACATCCTCAAGCTGATCTTCGAGCCCGGCTTTTCCACCGCCGAGAAGGTCACCAACCTCAGCGGCCGCGGCGTCGGCATGGACGTGGTCAAGCGCAACATCGAGGCGCTGCGCGGCACCGTGCTGCTCACCAGCGAAGCGGGCCAGGGCTCGACGATCGAGATCCGCCTGCCGCTCACGCTGGCCATCATCGACGGCTTCCTGATCGGTGTCGGTGACTCGCGCTTCATCTTCCCGCTCGACGCGGTGGTCGAGGTGATCGAGAACCGCCCTACCGCCACCGAGCTGGACCCCAGCGGGCGCGGCGTGGTCGAGCTGCGTGGACAGGTGCTGCCGGTGGTGAGCCTGCGCACGCTGTACGCGCTCGACTCGCCCGAGCCCGAGCGCGTCAGCGTGGTGGTGATCCAGTCCGGCGGCCAGCGCTTCGGCGTGCTGGTGGACCACCTGCTGGGCCAGCACCAGACCGTGATCAAGCCGCTGGGCCGCATGTTCAAGAGCCTGCGCGGCATGTCCGGCTCCTCCATCCTGGGCAACGGCGAGGTCGCGCTGATCTTCGACGTGGCCTCGCTGAGCCAGCTGGCGGTGCACCCGCCAGGCCGCCAGCGGCATCGTCCGACCGACCATTCCAAGTTCCCCTCCACCGAAACCGCCTCCGCAACAGGACTTGCGCCATGACACAGACCACCACCCCCTGGCTCGCCCGCGTCTTCGCCGGCACCGAACTCGACCAGCTGGCCCAGGCGCTGGAAGACAAGCAGCGGGCCTGCGCCGCCGTCGAGGCGAAGCTTGTCCGGGCGCTGCAGGAGCGGGAAGAGGCCTGCGCCTCGGCCGAGGCGAAGCTCTCCGAGGTCAGCCAGCGACTGGACCAGGTGACCCACGAAGCCGAGCTGGAGCGCCAGGCCAGCCGGGCGATCGCGGCAGGCATCCTGACGGCGATCGACACCAGCTACGCCTACATCGAGTTCGACACCGAGGGCCACGTGCTCAAGGCCAACGGCAACTTCTGCCAGCTGCTGGGCTACGCCGAAGGCGACATCGTCGGCAAGCACCACCGCATCTTTGTCGATCCGGCGGTGGTGAACACCATGGCCTACCGCGACTTCTGGTCCGCCCTGAACGCCGGCAGGACCCACGTGGACGTGTTCAAACGCATCGCCCGCGACGGTCGCGATGTCTGGATCCAGGCCACCTACGCGCCGGTGAAGGACGAGGCCGGCCGCGTCGTCAAGGTCATCAAGATCGCGACCGATATGACGCAGTCCAAGCTGGACGCGGCCAACTGGAGCGGTCAGGTGCAGGCCATCGGCAAGTCGCAGGCGGTGATCGAGTTCGACCTCAAGGGCAACGTCCTGACCGCCAATGACCACTTCCTGAACGCACTGGGCTACAGCCTGTCCGAGATCCAGGGCCAGCACCACAGCCTGTTCGTCGAGCCGGCCTACCGCAGCAGCGCGGAGTACCGCCTGTTCTGGGACAAACTGGGCCGTGGCGAATACGACGCCGGCCAGTACAAGCGCATCGGCAAGGGCGGCCGGGAGGTCTGGATCCAGGCCTCCTACAACCCCATCATGGGCGCCGACGGCAAGCCGTTCAAGGTGGTGAAGTACGCCACCGACATCACGGCCGAGCGGCTGAAGGCCGCCGACTTCAGTGGCCAGCTCGACGCCATCAGCAAGGCGCAAGCGGTGATCGAGTTCGGCATGGACGGCAAGATCCTGACCGCCAACGCCAATTTCCTGAACACGCTGGGCTACAGCCTGGGCGAGATCCAGGGCCACCACCACAGCATGTTCGTGGACGCGGCCGACCGCGCCAGCCCGGCCTACCGCGAGTTCTGGGAGCGCCTGGGCCGCGGCGAGTTCGACGCCGGGCGCTACCGCCGCATCGGCAAGGGCGGCAAGGAGGTCTGGATCCAGGCCTCCTACAACCCGATCATGGATCTCAACGGCCAGCCCTTCAAGGTGGTGAAGTACGCCACCGACGTGACCGAGCAGGTCCGGGCCGCCGACATGCTGGCCACCGTGGTGGAAGAGGCGCAGGCGGTGGCCGGCGCCGCCCGCGAAGGCGACCTCGAACAGCGCATTCCGCTGGAGGGCAAGAGCGGCGCTCCGCTGGCCCTGTGCGAAGGCATCAACTCCCTGCTGGAGACCACCAGCGTGATCTTCGGCGACGTGGGCCGCGTGTTCAGCGCGCTCTCCAATGGCGACCTCAGCCAGCGCATCGAGCGCGAGTACGCGGGCGTGTTCCAGCAGGTCAAGAACGACGCCAACGCCACCGGCGACAAGCTGTCCGAGGTGATG
>JAYRTA010000297.1:0-3251 GCA_041919875.1 Arenimonas sp. | reverse complement strand
CGGGATGTACAGGCGCAGGGTCACCGCGGCCAGGCACAGCGCGTAGCTGCGCACCATCCAGGCCTCGTGCGCCTCGAAGCGGCGGGCCCGCGCCAGCCCGTACGCGCGCGCGGTGCTCCACAGCCAGGCCAGGGCCAGCAGGCCGAAGCCGAAGCGCGCGGCCAGGCCCGCCTGCGATTGCGTCGCCATGAACAGGCCCGCCAGCCCGCTTGCCAGGGCCGCCAGCACGTAGCCCTGCCCCAGGCGCCGGTGCAACCGCGGCCGCCGGGTGCGCAGGCCACGATGGAACTGCAGGGCCCCGAGCAGCAGGGCGATCGCGCCGCCCCCCATATGCAGTCCCGCGGCCACCGGCAGGCGCCCGACCAGGTCGGCGACGAAGGGATTGCGCGCCGCGGGCACGAGGGCCGTGGCCACCGCGTAGCCGGCCACGCCCAAGGCCAGCAGTGCCATCACCCACCAGCCCAAGGTCCTGGCCATCGTCCTCTCCTGCCCCCGCGGGGCCCGCGCTGCGCCATCTTCGCGCCCCGGGGCACCGCCGCCCAGCATGACCAACGACCTAGGGTCGGGGCCGGCAAATGGCATAGGCTCGCGCTTCCTTCCGACCGGTCCCGCCCGCCATGACTGCCCGTCCGTTCAAACCCCTCCTGCTTGCCGCCGCCATTTCCTTCACCCTCGCCGCCTGCCAGCGCGCCGAGCAACCCGCGCCCGACGCCGCGGCCGCGCCCAGCCTCAGCATCGATCTGTCGAAGGTGGCGCAGCAGCCGATCGCCTTCCAGCCCGGCGACCTCGATCCGTCCATCCAGGCCTGCCAGGACTTCAACGGCTACGTGAACTCGCGCTGGCTCGCCGCCAACCCGGTGCCGGGCGACCGCACCACCTGGGGCGCCTTCCCGGCCCTGGGCGAGCGTTCCCTGCAGGTGCAGCACGAACTGGCCAAGGCCGCCGCCGCCGGCACCTGGCCGGCGGGCAGCATGGAACAGAAGGTCGGCGACTTCTTCGCCGCCGGCATGGACGAGGCGGCCATCGAAGCCGCCGGCCTGGCGCCGATCCAGCCCGACCTCGACCGCATCGCCGCGCTCGCCAGCACGTCCGAAATCCCCGCCTACCTGGGCCAGGCCTACGCCAAGGGCCAGGGCATGCTGTTCGGCTTCTTCGCGATGGCCGACTACAACGACTCCACCACCAACATCGCCTACGCCATCCAGGGCGGCCTGTCGCTGCCGGAAAAGGGCTACTACCTGGAGGACCGCGAGGACTTCCAGGCCGCGCGCGCCGCCTTCCTGGTGCACGTGGCCAAGTTGATGCAGCTGGCCGGCGCCGACGAGGCCACCGCCCAGGCCCAGGCCGAGCAGGTGATGGCATTCGAGACGCGCCTGGCGAAGGCCTCCCTGGGCCGCGTCGAGATGCGCGACCCGGCCACCCGCTACAACCCGGTCGCGCTGGCCGATGCCGACGCCAGCACGCCCAACTTCAACTGGACCGCGTTCTTCGCCGCGCTGGACGTGCCGGCGCCGCAGACCTTCTCGCTGGCCACGCCGGGCTTCTTCAAGGAGTTCGACGCGATGCTGGCCGACGTGCCGCTGGAGCAGTGGCAGACCTGGCTGCGCTTCAAGGCCATCGACGGCGCCTCGCCCTTCCTCTCCAGCGCCTTCGAGCAGGCCAACTACGAGTTCTACCGCAAGACCCTCGCCGGCCAGGCGCAGATGCAGGAGCGCTGGAAGCGCGTGCTCGGCGCCCTCAACGGCTCGATGGGCGAAGGCTTCGGCCAGCTCTACGTGGCCCAGGCCTTCCCGCCCGAATCGAAGGCCAAGATGGAACAGCTGGTCGGCAACCTGATGCAGGCGCTGAAGGTGCGGCTGGAGAACCTCGAGTGGATGAGCGAGGAGACCAAGGCCAAGGCGATCGAGAAGTGGTCCTCGTTCACGCCCAAGATCGGCTACCCGGACACGTGGCGCGACTGGTCGGGCCTGTCGGTCTCGCGCGAGGGCTACGCCGCCAACCTGATGGCCGCGGCCGCCTTCAACACCCGCTACATGCTCGACAAGATCGGCAAGCCGGTGGACCGCAGCGAGTGGGGCATGAGCCCGCAGACGGTCAACGCCTACTACCGCGCGACCGCCAACGAGATCGTATTCCCGGCCGCGATCCTGCAGCCGCCCTTCTTCGACGTGAATGCCGACGACGCGCTCAACTACGGCGGCATCGGTGCGGTGATCGGCCACGAGATGCTGCACGGCTTCGACGACCAGGGCAGCAAGTTCGACGCCGTCGGCAACATGGCCAACTGGTGGACCGACGAGGACCGCGCCCGCTTCGAGGAGCGCGCCACCAAGCTCGCCGACCAGTACAGCGGCTACGAGGCCCTGCCGGGCCTGTTCGTCAACGGGCGCCTGGGCCTGGGCGAGAACATCGCCGACCTCGGCGGCACCACCGTCGCCTACGACGCCATGAAGCGCGCCCAGGGCGAGGGCTACGCCGACCCGATGATCGACGGCTTCAGCCAGGACCAGCGCTTCTACATGAACTGGGCCACGGTCTGGCGCATCGCGTTCACGGAGGCCCAGCTCAAGCAGCAGCTGCAGGTCGGCCCGCACTCGCCCGGCATGTTCCGCGCGATCGGCGCCCCCTCGAACCAGCCGGCCTTCGCCGCCGCCTTCGGCTGCAAGGACGGCGACAGGATGGTGCGTTCGGGCGACGCCCGCGTCGTGATCTGGTGAGGCCACGGCCCGTCCCGTCGCCGGCCCCCGCGGGCCGGCGCGGGGCCGGCCCGTGACGTTCGACCTATGCCGCCCGCCCGGGGCGAGGCGGAGAATCGCGGCGCCGGCGCCTGGCCGGCATCCCATCCCAACCGGCCCGCCCGGGCCTGGAGCCGCTCCGTGATCTCCCGTTCCGCCAAACCCCTGGTGCTGGCCCTGGCCATCACCGCGATCCTCGCCGCCTGCCAGAAGGACGAGGCCCCCGCCCCCGCCAGCACCGACGCGCCCGCCGCGGCCGCGCCGACCCTGGACCTGGCCACGCTCACGACCCCGGTGATCTCGTTCAAGGCCGGCGACCTCGACGCCTCCATCGCCGCCTGCACCGACTTCAACGGCTACGTCAACGGCCAGTGGCTGGCCGCCAACCCGGTGCCGGCCGACCGCACCACCTGGGGCAGCTTCGAGCTGCTCGCCGACCGCTCGCTCGAGATCCAGCACGCGCTGGTGCAGCAGCTGGCCGCCCGCCAGGACGCCGAGGGCACCGCCAAGCTCATT
>JAYRTA010000296.1:0-3275 GCA_041919875.1 Arenimonas sp. | reverse complement strand
CGCGCCATGGGATTCGAGGAAGGCGGTGATGGCCGGGTCCACGTCGGTCCAGTCGCCCTTCATGTAGACGGCGCCGGCGGCGTCGAGCGCGGCGCGGAAATCATCGCGGGCCAGCACGGTGCGCTCGTTGGCCTTGCAGGTGACGCACCAGTCGGCGGTCATGTTCACGAACACCACGCGGCCGTCGCGGCGCAGGGCCTCGAGCGCCGCGGCCGAGTAGGGCACGCTGCCGTCGGCGGTGGCTTCCGCCGCGCCGGCGCGCGCCGGCGCCGGCATGCGCTGCACCGCCCAGGCCGAGCCCAGCGCCACCAGCACCACGAGCAAGGCCAGCGCCGCCGACCCCCGGCGCCCGGCCCAGCGCGCCTTCTCCCACCACCACAGGCCCAGGCCCAGCAGCACCGCGCCCGCCAGCGCCAGGCCGATCGCATCCGCGCCGCGCTGCTTGGCCAGCACCCACAGCAGCCAGGCCGCCGTCAGGTACATCGGGAAGGCCAGCAGTTGCTTGAACGTATCCATCCACGCGCCCGGCCGCGGCAGCCGCGCGGCCAGCGCCGGCACGAAGCCGATCAGCAGGAAGGGCAGGGCCAGGCCCAGGCCCAGGGCCAGGAACACCGCGATCGCCAGCACGGGCGGTGCGGTGAAGGCGAAGGCCAGCGCGCCGCCCATGAAGGGCGCGGTGCAGGGGCTGGCCACCACCACCGCCAGCACGCCGGTGAAGAAATCGCCCGCCGGACCGGAGCGCCGCGCCAGCGAATCGCCCACGCCGGCCAGGCCCGCGCCCAGCGTGAACACGCCCGAGAGCGACAGGCCGATGGCCACCATCACCAGCGCCAGCGCCGCCACCACGCCCGGCTGCTGCAGCTGGAAGCCCCAGCCCAGGGCCAGGCCGGCCTGGCGCAGGGCCAGCGCCGCCGCGCCCACCGCCGCGAAGGCCAGCAGCACGCCGGCCGTGTACCAGAGCGCCTGCGCGCGCGCCTTGCGCACATCGCCGCCGCCCTGGGCCAGCGACAGCGCCTTGAGCGAGAGCACCGGCAGCACGCAGGGCATCAGGTTCAGGATCACGCCGCCGCCCAGGGCCAGCAGCAGGGCCAGCCACAGCGGGGTGGCGCCGCGCGCGGGCGGCGTTTCGCGCCCCGCGCCCTCGGGCAGCGCCGGCAGGTCGAGCACGAATTCCCGGGTCATCGGCGGATAGCAGATGCCGTCGGTCTGGCAGCCCTGGAACTGCACGGCCAGCGTGGCGCGGGTGGGCGCCGCGGCGCTGCGCTGGAGCGGCAGCGGCACGTCCACCGGCGTGAAATAGACCATGACCTCGCCAAAGTGATCGTCGGCATGGGGCGTGGCCGCGGGCCACTGCGGTGCCCCGGCGGCGACGCCGTCGCCGCTCGCCGTCACGGTCGTGCGGTCGCGGTAGAGGTAGTAGCCCGGCGCCGGGCTGAAGCGCAGCATCAGCTGCCCGGGCGTGGCGACGATGGCCTCGACGCGGAAGGCCTGGTCCTCGGGCAGCGGCAGGGCGCCCGGGGTGCCCGCGGGGCCGGTCAGCAGGCCGGGCGCGGCGCCGCCGGTCAGGGCGTCCAGGGCCGAGCGCACGTCCGCGGCGGGCGGCAGGGTCACGGTGACGGTGCGCACGTCGGGCGGGTAGCAGATGCCGAGGTCGGCGCAGCCCTGGTACTTCAGGCGCAGGGTGACTTCGCGGGTGGCCGGGTCGGCGCTGCCCGGCAGCACCGCGGCCAGGGTGCCGCGGTAGGTTTCCACGTCGCCGAAGAATTCATCGGTGTAGGCCTCGCCGGCCGGCAGCTGCAGCTCGCCGGCGCGGAAGCCCGTGCCCACCACCTCCACGCCCATCCGGTGGCGGTAGAGGTAGTAGCCCTCGGCGATGGTCCAGTCCAGTTCGATGCGGCCGCGCTCGGGCGCGCGCGCCTGCACCGCGAAGGCCTGTTCGATCGGCAGCAGGTCGGCCTCGTCCACGGCGTGCGCGGCGGGGGCGATCAGGAGCGCGGCCACCAGGGCCAACAGCCAGCGGGTCATTCGGAGCCTGTGCGTCGGGGCGGGCCGGGGCCCGTGTGGGTCGGAAGCGGGCGGGGGCCCGCGCGATGGGACCGCGAGTATCCCCGGAAGTTCGTGCAGGGGGCGAGAGCCCGGGGCCTCAGGCCCGCGAGGTCATGGCCTCGACGAAGTCCACCAGCGGCTGCTGCTCGGGGTTGCGCAGGGCCCGGAAGGCCACCAGCAGGCGCTCCTCCAGCCCGCACTGGGCGTAGAAGTTGAGCATCATCGCCGGCGTCTCGTCGCCCTGTTCGCCCCCCAGCCAGCGCTGGCCGCGGCCGGTGGCCAGCCATTCGAAGCCCACGGCGGTGGCCATGGCGATCTTGGCCAGGTTGTCGGTGGTGGGCCGGGCGCCGTCCTTGCGCTCCCACTGCGCGACCGCGCTGCGGGCCACGCCGACGGCGAAGGCCAGTTCGGACTGGGACATCGAGGCACCCCGCCGGGCCTGGCGGATGCGGTTGGACAGCTGCGTCATTGGTGTTTCCCCGGAGTCGGCAAGCCGCGCGGCGGGCCCCCTCGGAAGGGCCCGGCCCCGCGCCTTCATTCGGCGGCCCGGTCCCGCGGCCGCCCGGCAGGACGGCCCGGCCGGTGGTCCCGGCGGGTCCCTCCCCGGGCCCCGGCGCCGCCGCCGCTCCGTCTGTCGCGGACCGTGCAGGCGGGCCCGGCATCCCGTTCCCGGCCTGATTCTTGGACGGAGGGTGGCCGGAAAGCAAATCCGGGGGCGGCCTGGCCGCGCGCGGGACGCTTGCTGCAGTCCGGGATGGGTCGGGTATCGTCCCCGGGGCGGGGCGACAAGGAATACGGAGGAGAAACACGATGGTGGGCTGGACGATCATCCTGGGAGGCGTCGTCTTGATCGCCGCGTTGATCCATTTCCTGGAGATGACGCTTCTGGTCACGGCCTTGCGCCGCGACCATCCCGATACCTGGCGCCGCTTGGGCAGCCCGAACCTGTGGGCATCCTCCGGGCAGTACGCCTTCCTAAAGTACGTGTTCGGCAGGAACACGGACGTCGAGTACCCCTCCGGGGCGGTGAGGCGGGGCTGCCTGCGGCTTCGTTGGTACAACGCGATCTTGATCGCGGCCTTCGTGCCGCTTTCCCTGCTGATCATGTTCATCAGGCAGGGCTAGGCCGCCGGGAAGTCGCTTGGGCAGAATCGGGTTCGCAAGCCCGGTTATTGGACGTCGAGATGAGCGGCAAGAACTGGACCCGGATTTCCCTGTTGATCCATGCC
>JAYRTA010000295.1:0-3298 GCA_041919875.1 Arenimonas sp. | reverse complement strand
GGCAAGGTGGCCCTGCTGGGCATCCTGCCCAACGGCGCCGGCATCAACTGGGACAAGGTGATCTTCAAGGGCCTGGTGCTGCACGGCATCTACGGCCGCCGCATGTACGAGACCTGGTACAAGATGACGCAGCTGGTGCAGTCGGGTTTCCCGCTGCAGAAGGTGCTGACCCACCAGGTGCACATCGACGACTTCCAGAAGGGTTTCGACCTGATGGAATCCGGGCAGTGCGGCAAGGTCGTCTGCAGCTGGACCTGAGCCACCGCCGCTGACATCGCGGGCCGCTGGCCGGCCCGCCCCACCCCGAGGAATCCGCCGTGCGCCGCTGGCTGCCGGCGGTCGCGCTGGCCCTGTCCGTGGCCGGCGTCGCCGCCGCCGAATCCGAGCCCGTGATCGAGGCCGCCGACCTGGTGGACCCGTCCCTGCTGGCGGGCCCGACCTGGGTGGTGGAGCCGCGCGTGCACGTGCGCGGCTACCAGGCGCGGTTCCTGATCCGCACCGACTGGGGCGAGATCGAGGCCGACAGCGTCGAGCTGCTGGGCGTGCGCATCGCCGAGATGCGCGCCCTCGAGGCGGTGCATGCCGCTGAACTGGACGAGGTGGTGGCCGCCGCCACGCGCGAACGCGCCACCGAACCGGTGCGCGCGGTCGGGGCCGTGGCGCGCGAACCCGTGCGGGCCCTGGTCGGCCTGCCGATGGGCGTGGCCCGCTACTTCGCCGAACAATGGCAGCGCCTGCGCGACGCCACGCGCCGCCTGGGCGATCGCGGCCGCGAAGAACTGTTGCACGTCGGATCGCCCTACGACGATCCCGACGGGCTGCTGGGCGCGGCCGGCGACGACCAGCCGGGCAAGTCGCGCGGCTGGTGGCAGCGCCGGGGCCGCGAGGCGACGAAACTCGCCAAGGAGGAAATCGGCTACCGCAGCGCACGCCGCAAGCTGGCCGAACGGTTGGAGGTCGACCCCGCAACCCGCAATCCGCTGCTGGCCCCGCGCCTGGACGCGCTGGCCTGGGCCGAAACCAGCGGCCGCTTCGCCGTCGGCCAGGCCATCGGCCTGCTGGGCGGGCCGGTGACCACGGCGCTGGCCCGCAGTGCCCAGGTCGACCGCTGGGTGCTGCAGCCGCCACCGGCCCAGCAGCGCCGCGACAACCTCGCCCGGATCGGGCGCTACTGCCTGGACGACCGGCTGGCGCGCGCCTTCGTGCGCGACGGCGCCTACCCGCCCTCGCTGCAGACCGAATTCGTGGAGCACCTGGTGGCGCTGGACCCGGCCGAGGGCTGCGAGGCGCTGCTCGAGACCGCGCTGATGGCCACCGACGAGCCGCAGGCGCGCTTCGTGGTGCACGGCCTGCGGCTGATCCGGGCCGAGGCGGGCGATGCCGGCCGCGGCGGCCGGTTCGTGCCGCGCGGCGCCCTGCTGGCCTACCAGCTGCCGGACGGCGAACGCCTGGTGCCCCTGGCCGTGGACTGGCTGGCCTGGACGCCGGACATCGAGCGCTGGTTCGCGCTGGGCCTGGACGACGAGGCCGCGCCGCACCGGCTGCTCGTCTCCGGCGTGGTCAGCGACCTGGCCCGCGAGGAAATCCTGGCGCGTGGCTGGGCCCTGTCCATTCCCCGCGGCTACCCGGGCGCCCCGCCCTACCGGCACGGGCTGCAGCGGGTGCGCTTCGACGGCGATGAGCTGGCAGGCCGCCGGCGCTGAGCCAGGCGCGGCATCCCTGGGTAGGCACGGGACCACTAACCCGCCCGGGAGGCATCGAGGTGGCGCCCGGCGGCGCGGACCCGCCGGGAAAGAAAAAGGGCGCCCGAAGGCGCCCTGGGGAAACGACCAGAAGCCAGCTCAGCCTTCGATCGAAAAAGTGAGCACGACGCGGTCGTCGGCGGTGTCGCCGAAGTTCCATTCGCCATTGCTGTCGGTGCCGTGGTAACCGAGCGAGATGTTGACCGGCCCGAAGTCGCGGCCCACCGACAGCGAATAATCGGTGTAGTCCTCGATGCCGGTGTTGTTGTCGAAGGTGCTGTAGCCCACGCCCGCGCCGAGCGTCCACGCTTCGCCCAGCCCCCACTCGCCGGCGATGCCGTAGTAGAAGCCGTCCTCGTCGAGGTTGTAGACGTCGTTGGTGTAGCCGAAGGTGAAGGTGATCATCTCGTTCACGGCCAGCGCGGCCAGGAACTCGGTGTAGTTGGAGCTGCCGTAGCCGCTGTCGGCGCCGGTGTAGTTGTAGCGGTTGAGCATCAGGTCGAGGTTGAGGCTGTCGTTGAGGTCGGTGTTCCAGCCCACGTAGGTGTCGATCTCGATGTCCGGGCCGCCAGCGCCGAAATCCACGTTCGAGGCCCAGGCGCCGACGTAGAAGCCGTTCGACCAGCTGTAGTCCAGGCCCAGCTGCAGGGCCGGGTCCTCGTCGGTCTGGGAGACGCCGCGGAAGACGTAGTCGCTGGTGAGGGCGGCGTTCCAGCTGAAGCCGCTGTCGTCCCCTTCCTCCTCCTGGGCGGAGGCGAGCATCGGCAACGCCAGCAGGGCGGCGCCGAGGGCGAGCGAAAGGCGGGTGGTTCGGTTCATGCGTGGGTCCTCGTCGGTGGGCAGGGCCGGGGGATCGGGTCCGCGGCTGTTCGGGATTCCGTGCCGCGTGTTGAATATTTCGAGCGAGTGTCCGCCCGGCCGGGGCCGAACGCATGACGCAGCGCAGCAATTCCCTGTCCGGCACCGGCACTGGCGTCGGCCCCGGAGCCGGGGGCGCCCTGCCAGGCCGCCGCAGGCGGGCCAGGCCGGTGCATCTGGAATAATGGCCGGCCTCCCGCCCCGGAACTCCCCGACCATGTCCGACGCCGCCTACACCCGCTACGCCGCCACCCTCGACGAGATCCGCGGCCAGGGGCTGTTCAAGGCCGAGCGCGTGATCACCTCGCCGCAATCGGCCGAGATCGAACTGGCGGACGGCCGCCGGGTGCTCAATTTCTGCGCCAACAATTACCTGGGCCTGGCCGACAGCCCCGAAGTGATCGCCGCGGCGAAGCAGGCGCTCGACACGCACGGCTTCGGCATGGCCTCGGTGCGCTTCATCTGCGGCACCCAGGACCTGCACAAGGACCTGGAAACGAAGATCGCCTCCTTTTTCGGCAAGCAGGACACCATCCTCTACGCCGCCTGCTTCGACGCCAACGGCGGCCTGTTCGAGCCGCTGCTGGGCGAGGAGGACGCGATCATTTCCGATGCGCTCAACCACGCCTCGATCATCGACGGCGTGCGCCTGTGCAAGGCCAGGCGCTACCGCTACGCCAACTGCGACATGGCCGACC
>JAYRTA010000294.1:0-3308 GCA_041919875.1 Arenimonas sp. | reverse complement strand
CTTTTCCGCCGGCTTCATCCGTCCGTGCAGCAGGCCCAGGCGCAGGCCCGGCAGGGCGGCGCCCAGCTGCTCGTAGGTCGATTGCGCGGCCTGGCCCTCGACCTCGTCGCTTTCCTCGATCAGCGTGCACACCCAATAGGCCTGCCGGCCCTCGGCGCAGGCGACGCGGATGCGCTCGACCACTTCGCCGCGCCGCTCGCCGCTCACGGCGACGGTCTGCACCGGCGTGCGGCCGGGCGGCATTTCATCGATCACCGAGACATCCAGATCCGCGTACGCCGACATCGCCAGCGTGCGCGGGATGGGCGTGGCGGTCATGACCAGCTGGTGCGGCACCTGGCTGCCGTCCAGCCCCTTGTCGCGCAGCGCCAGGCGCTGGTGCACGCCGAAGCGGTGCTGTTCGTCCACGATCACCAGGGCCAGGCGCTGGAACGCCACGCCTTCCTGCATCAGCGCGTGCGTGCCCACCACCACCGGCGCGCGCCCACCGGCGATGTCCGCCAGGACGGCCTTGCGCGCCTTGCCGGCAACCTTGCCGGCCAGCCAGGCCACCGGCACGCCCAGGGGTTCGAACCAGCGGCGGAAATTGGCCAGGTGCTGCTCGGCCAGCAGTTCCGTCGGCGCCATCAGCGCCACCTGTCGTCCGGCCTCGACCGCGCGTGCGGCGGCCAGGGCCGCCACCACGGTCTTGCCGCTGCCGACGTCGCCCTGCACCAGGCGCAGCATCGGCTCGGGCCGGGCCATGTCCCGCACCACGTCCTCGAGCACCCGCTCCTGTGCGCCCGTGAGGCCGAAGCCCAGGCCTTCGCGCAGCGAGGCCGCCAGCACGCCGGCGCCACCCACGGGCGCCGCGCCGTGCGCCCGCAGGGCGATGCGCTGGCGGCGCAGGCTCAGGTGGTGGGCCAACAGCTCTTCCAGCGCCAGCCTCCGCTGGGCCGGGTGCGCACCCGTGGCCAGGTCGGCCAGGGACACTTCCGGGGGCGGGGCATGCAGGGCCAGCAGCGCATCGCGCAGGCTGGGCAGGTCCAGGCGGCCGCGAAGGGCGGCGGGCAGCAGTTCCAGCTGATCGGCGGCGGGCAAGCGGTCGAGGGCCTGGCGCACCAGCTTCGACAGCGTGGCCGGGCCCAGGCCGTCGACCGCGGGGTACACGGGGTCGAGCCGGTCGCGCAGCACCGCGGCTGCCTCGTCGCCCAGCAGCCGGTAGTTCGGATGCACCATTTCCAGGCCCTGCTGGCCCGGCCGCGCCTCGCCGTAACACAGCAGGCGCCGGCCCGGCACGAACATCGCCGCCTGCGCCTTGTTGAAGTGGAAGAAGCGCAGCCACAGCGTGCCGCGCGACCCGTCCGACACCGCCACGCGCAGCGTGGGCCGGTAGCGGAACGTTCGCTCCACCGCCTCCACCCGGGCCTCCACCTGGGCGGTCATGCCCGGCTGCAGCCGGGCGATGTCGGTCAGGCGGGTGCGGTCTTCGTAGCGCAGCGGCAGGTGCAGCCACAGGTCCTGCAGGCTGGCCAGGCCGCGCGCGGCCAGCTTGGCCGCCACCTTGGGGCCGACCCCGGCCAGGGCGGCCACCGGCGTGGCGCCCGCGGCATCGAGCGCGGGCGGCGCGACGCCGCGTCGGCGCGGCGGCCCGGCCATGCTCAGCCGACGGCCAGGATGGCGTCCACCTCGACCCGGGCGCCTCGCGGCAGGCCGGAGACCTGGATGGTCGAGCGCGCGGGATACGGCGCCGCGAAGTACTCCGCCATCACGGCGTTGACCGCGGCGAAATCGGACAGGTCGGTGAGGTAGATGCCTACGCGGACGACCTCGTCGAGCGAGGCGCCGGCCGCCTCGCACACCGCCCTGAGGTTGTCGAACACCCGGCGGGCCTCGGCGCCGATCTCGCCGGCGACCAGTTCCCCGGTGGCCGGATCGAGCGGGATCTGGCCCGACAGGAAGACATGCCCGCCGCTGCGGACCGCCTGCGAATACGGGCCGATGGCGGCGGGGGCGCGGTCGGTGCTCAGGGCGTGGCGGGTCATGGCGGCTCCTCGGCGGATGCGGGAGCCCGATTGTAGGAGCCGCGGCCGCCGGGCGGCCAGCGCCGGCTCAGAGCCGCTGCACGCCGTGCACCACGCCCAGGCGCCGGATGCGGCGGATCACGTCGGCCAGGTGCTTGCGGTTGCGCACTTCGATCGAGAACTCCATCACCGAGACCGACACGTCCCGCTCGCGGTACTCGACCGCATCGATGTTGGAATTGCTCTCGGCCACCGCCGCCGCGACCTGGGCCAGCACGCCGGGTTTGTTCTCCACCTCGATGCGGAGCGCGACGCGGTAATCGCCCTGCACTTCCCGGTCCCAGGCCATCGGCACGCAGCGTTCGGGCGCCTTGCGGTACTCCGCCACGTTCGGGCAATCGGTGCGGTGCACCACCACGCCCTTGCCGGCGCTGAGGTAGCCCATGATCTCGTCGCCGGGGATCGGGTGGCAGCACTGCGCGAAACTCAGCACGCCGCGCTCGCTGCCGGTGATCATGATGCGCTCGCCCGGCGATCGGGTGCGGGTGGCCGGCAGGGGCAATTCGTCGCCCTCCTGCACCAGCAGGCGCGCCACCTGCGCGGGCATGCGGTTGCCCAGGGCGATGTCGGCCAGCAGCTCCTCGAGCCGCCGGTAGCGCAGCTCGGACAGCAGGTGCTCCAGGCGCTCGGTGCCGACCCGGTCGAGCGAGTGGTCCATGGCCTCGAGCGCGCGGTCGAGCATGCGATGGCCCAGGTCCACGGCATCCTCGTGCTCGAGCCGCTTGAGGTAGTGCCGGATCGCCGTGCGCGCCTTGCTCGAGACCACGAACTCGAGCCACTGCGGGCTGGGCACCGCCGACGGCGCGGTGATCACCTCCACGCTTTGCCCGCTCGCCAGCTTCTGCCGCAGCGGCACCAGCTTCTTGTCCAGGCGCGCGGCAACCGCGTGGTTGCCCACGTCGGTATGCACGGCATAGGCGAAGTCGAGGGCGGTGGCGTTGCGCGGCAGCGAGAGGATGTCGCCCTTGGGCGTGAACAGGTAGACCTCGTCCGGGAACAGGTCGACCTTGACGTTCTCGAGGAACTCCAGCGACGAGCCCGCCGACTGCTGGCTGTCCATCAGGTTGCGCACCCAGTCCTGGGCGCGGGCCTGGGCGGCGCTGCCGCTGGTGCCGGCGACCTTGTAGACCCAGTGCGCGGCGATGCCGCGCTCGGCCACCAGGTCCATTTCCTCGGTGCGGATCTGCACCTCCACGGGCGCGCCGTAGGGGCCGAACAGCACGGTGTGCAGGCTCTGGTAGCCGT
>JAYRTA010000293.1:0-3324 GCA_041919875.1 Arenimonas sp. | reverse complement strand
CTCTCCCGGGAGTAAGGACGCACGCATAGCCCCTCTCCCTCCGGGAGAGGGGTTGGGGAGAGGGCCGCCGGTTGGACGCCAAGCCCACCCCTGCGGCACCATGGCCGCGTTCTTCCGACCCCAGTCGCCCGCATGCGCCGATTCCGCCCGATCATTCCCGCCGCCTGGCTGGCGGCCGCCCTGGCCGTCCCCGCGGTGGCCCAGGACCTGTCGCCGCTCGAGCCCGCGCCCACGCCGTCGGCCGCGCCGGCCGGCCAGGACGGTGCGCCGGCCCGCGACCCGGCCCTCTACCGGGGTGAAGTGGAGCTGCTGTCCCAGGGCCCCAGCGAGCGCCGCGCCGCGGCCGCCCGCGCCCTGGCCCAGGTGGTGGTCAAGCTCAGCGGCCAGCCGCAGGCGGCCGCGCACCCGGTGGTCCGGCGCGCGCTCGGCCAGGCCGAGGCCTACGTGGTCTCCAGCAGCGATGCCGAGGCCAGCGATGCGCCCGGCAATACCGCCATCGGTGGCGTGCCGGTGCTGCGGGCGCGCATGGCCTTCGATTTCGATCCGGGCCGGGTGGATGCCCTCCTGGTCGGCGCCGGCCTGCCGTTCTGGGGCCCGGAGCGGCCGCAGCCGCTGCTGTGGCTGGCCATCGACGATGGCCGCGGGCCGCGCCTGGTCAGCGCCCAGCAGATCAACGTGGTCAAGCCCCTGGCCACCCGCGGGCTGGAACGCGGCCTGCGCTTCGGCCTGCCGGGCGGCAGCGCCGTCGAACAGGCGGCGGTGCAGACCGTCTGGGCGCAGAACGCCGCGCCAATGGCGCCGCTGGCCGCGCGCTACGGCAGCGACACCCTGCTGCTGGGCCGCCTGCAGCGCGGCGGGGCCGGCTGGAACGCCGACTGGCTGCTGGTGCGCGGCGAGACCGAGCTGGCGCGCTGGAGCTTCAGCGACGCCAGCCCGCAGCTGGCCATCGCCTCGGGCGCCGACGGCGCCGCCGATGCCATCGCCCGTCGCGATGCCGTGGCCGTGGTCACGGGCGACCCCGTGCGCCGCGTGGTCGAACTCACGGGCCTGCGCAGTGCGCAGGATGCCGCCCGCGTGATGGGCTATCTGCAGACCCTGCCGGTGGTGCGCGAACTGCGCGTGCTCGAGGCCCGGCCGGAGGGCCTGCGCCTGGAGCTCGACCTGGCCGTGGGCGTGCCCGCCTTCCAGGATTTCGTCGCCGCCGGCGGCGTGCTCCAGCCCGATCCGCTGGCCCCGGAGGACGCGCCGCGCCTTCAGTTGCGGCCGTGAACCGGCGGCACCTGCCGAACCTCCTGACCGGCCTGCGCCTGGCGCTGGCCCCGCTGCTGCCGTGGCTGCTGGTGCAGGGCCAGGTGCACGCCGCCCTGGCGGTCGCCGCGGCGGCGGGCCTGAGCGATGCGCTCGATGGCTGGCTGGCCCGCCGTTACGGCTGGCGCAGCCGGCTGGGCAGCCTGCTCGATCCGCTGGCCGACAAGACGCTGCTGGTGCTGGCGATGCTGGGCCTGTGGTGGGTGCAGGTGTTGCCCGGGTGGCTGCTGGCCCTGGTGGTCGCGCGCGACGCGGTGATCGTGGCCGGCGCCATCGCCTGGTGGCGGCTGGCCGGGCCCTTCGACGGCGCGCCCAGCCGGCTGGGCAAGGCCAACACCGTGGCCCAGGTCCTGCTGGTGCTCGCGGGCCTGCTGGGCCTGGCCGGTTGGGGCCCGATGCCGCTGCCGCAGGCCGCGCTCTGGGCCGTCGCCGCGGTGGGCCTGGCCTCCGGCCTGGACTACGTGATCGGCTATGGTGTGCGTGCCTGGCGCCACCCGAGGACCCCCGCCCGATGACCCCCGCCGCCGTCCCCGATCCCTTCAGCGACCGCCGCCGCTGGCAGTGGCTGGCCCTGGCCGCGGGCGTGGCTGCGCTGGTGTGGCTGCTGGCGCCGATCCTCACGCCCTTCGTGCTCTCGGCCCTGCTGGCCTGGCTGGGCGATCCGCTGGTGGCGCGCCTGGAGCGCAGCGGCCGCAGCCGCACCACCGGCGTGCTGCTGGTCTTCAGCCTGATGAGCTCGATCATCGTGCTGGCGGTGCTGCTGCTGATCCCGCTGTTCGAGAACCAGATCGGCAAGTTCGTGGACTGGCTGCCGCGCTTCGGCGCCTGGCTCACCGGCACCGCGGTGCCGTGGATCGAAGGCCGCTTCGACGTCGAGCTGGCCGGCTACGTGGATCCGAGCCAGGTGATCGAGCTGCTCAAGAAGCACTGGCAGGAGGCCGGCGGCATCGCCGCCACCGTGTTCGGCGGCGTCTCCAAGTCGGGGCTGGCGATCCTGGGCTGGGTGGCGAACCTGGCGCTGATCCCGGTGGTCACGTTCTATTTCCTGCGCGACTGGCGCGCGATGCTCACGCGCATCCGCGAATTGCTGCCGCGCCCGGTCGAGCCCCTGGTGGTGAAGCTGGCGAGCGAGTCGGACGCGGTGCTGGGCGGCTTCATCCGCGGCCAGATCAGCGTGATGATTTCGCTGGGCGCGATCTACGCCACCGGCCTGTGGGCGGTGGGCCTGGACCTGGGCATCCTGATCGGCTTCGTGGCCGGGCTGGTGAGCTTCGTGCCCTACCTGGGCGCGGTGGTGGGCATCGGCGCGGCGGTGATCGCCACCCTGGTGCAGCACGGCGACTGGATGCACCTGCTGCTGGTGCTGGGCGTGTTCGCGGTGGGCCAGACGCTCGAGAGCTTCGTGCTCACGCCCTGGCTGGTGGGCGACAAGATTGGCCTGCATCCGGTGGCGGTGATCTTCGCGCTGATGGCGGGCGGACAGCTGTTCGGTTTCCTCGGCCTGCTGCTGGCGCTGCCGGTGGCGGCGGTGGTGATGGTGGTGCTGCGCTACGCGCACCAGCGCTACACCGAAAGCAGACTCTACGGCGCCCACGACCTGGAGGCGGCGCCGGCCGCGGCCGCGCCGTCCGGCGAAATGCCGGTGCCCGTGGAAAACGCCGCTCCCGCGGCCGCGCCCGGCCCGGGCACGGCCACCGGTGGCGCACGCGCCGGGGATGGGCCGGAGGCGAAGTGAGCACGCCGCAATTGCCGCTGACGCTGCGGGCCCCGCCCGACCAGCGCCTGGACGCGTTCCTGGGCCACTCCGCGATCCGCGCGGCGGTGGCGGCCTGCGCGCGCGGCGAATCGTCGGACTGGCTCTACCTCGAGGGCCCGGCCGGCGCCGGCAAGTCGCACCTGCTGCTGGCCGCCTGCGCCGAAGCGGGGCAGGCCGGGCGCCGCGCCGCCTACCTGCCGCTGGCGGCCGTCGCCGGCCGCCAGGCCGACGCGCGGGCGGCGCAGGTATCGGCCCACCAG
>JAYRTA010000292.1:0-3326 GCA_041919875.1 Arenimonas sp. | reverse complement strand
CTCTTCCGATCTTGCGGCTGACCCAGGGCGCTTCGTCGCCAACCGTCACCAGCGGTTCGCCGGCATAGGCTGCGCGGTAGCAGGCAAGCACCTCGGCCCGCGCCGCCGCCTCGGTCAGGGGCAGGTTGGCGGTCAGGGTGATGCCGCGGAAATGCGCCGCCACGTGCGGCATGAACTCCACCGGATGCGCCAGCTGGCGGGTGACCTCGCGTTCGTGGATGTGGCCCGTGAGCGAATACGGCATCAGGTTGTCGCGCAGCTTCTCGGGGTCGTTCCTGTCCGAGGGGCTGGTGCCCGCGCCGCTGTAGCCGGACACGCCGAAGCACTGCACCGGCCCGGCCAGGCGACCACGCATCGGCGCCACCGCCAGTTGCATGGCCGTGGCGTAGCAGCCGGGATTGCTGATGCGCCGGGCGCCGGCCGCGTGCGCCCGCGTGAGCTCGGGCAGGCCGTAGTGCCAGTCCGGGTCGAAGCGGTAGTCGGCGGACAGGTCCACGACCACGGTCTCCGACGCTGCGGCATCCAGCGCCGCGACGAAGCCGCCTGCCAGCCCGTTCGGCAGGGCCAGCACCACCGCGTCCACGCCCTGCCCCGCCACCGCGGCGGCACCGAGGTTGACGTAGCACAGGTCGCCGGTGAACGCCGGCTCGTGCGCGGCCACGCGCTGGCCTTCGCGTTCGCGCGAACTGACGAAGGCCAGCTCGAAGGCCGGATGGGCGGCAAGCAGCCGGATCAGCTCGCTGCCCACGTAGCCGCGGGCGCCGACCAGGCCAACGGTGATCCGGCGCGTCATGCGGGCTGCCCCTGCGCCAGTCGTGCCCCCAGCCGGTCGCGCACCGCGGGCCATTCCGCGCGCAGCAGCGAATAGACGGCGGTATCGCGCAGATGGCCGTCGTGCATGCGCTTGTGGCTGCGGAGCACGCCATCCAGATGCGCGCCCAGGCGCTCGATCGCGGCCCGCGAGCGATGGTTCTGCACGTGGGTGCGCAATTCCACCGCCTCGCAGCCGAGCGTGTCGAAGGCGAAGGCCAGCAACAGGCGCTTGGCCTCGGTGTTCAGGGCCGTGCGCTGCACGCGCGCGGCGTACCAGGTGTAGCCGATCTCCAGCCGGGGCACGGCGCGGTCGATGGCGCAGCAGCGCGTGCTGCCGACCACCTCGCCCGCGGCGTCCTTGACCACGAACGGCAGGGCCGTTCCGGCCGCCCGGTCGTCGAAGGCCTGGGCGAGGTAGGCGTCCACCGTGGCCGCCGAGGGCACCTGGGTGACGCTAAGCCGCCACAGCTCGCCATCGGACGCGGCACGGACCAGGGCCGCCGCATGGTCGGCGCGCAGCGGCTCGAGCCGCACATGCTGGCCGGCGAGCGTGGGCACGGTGCTCCAGGCGTCCATGCTCAGGCCTTGAGCGTGGCCGGGCGGGCCCGGCAATGGTGCACGGCGAACATCACCTGGTCCCAGCCTTCCAGGCCGTACCAGAACACGTTCCACTGCTCGCCCTTGAGGCAGCCATCGGATTCATCGAAATAGAAATCGTTGACCGGATTGGCGCCGCGCGCGCGCCAGAACAGGCGCGGGTTCTCGGCCCGCATCACCTGCCAGGCGGCGCGGCCCAGGCCTTCGCCCTGGGCATCGTCGCTGACCGCGAACTTGTCCAGGTGCGGGATGCCGTTCTCCAGCGTCAGCAGGAGCGCGGCCCGGTAGTGCTCCGAGACGTAGGCGCGGTAGAGCCGGGTCTTCTCGAAGTAGTCGGGCGCGAGCTTGCGGCCGAACCCCGATTCGACCAGCGCCTTGAGCTTCTTCAGGTCCAGCTTCTTCCACGAGCTCACGCTGCGCACGCGCTCGCCGCGCCGCACCAGGGTGCCCGAGCCGCGGTGGGTGAACAGCTCCTTGGCCAGCTGGTCGGGCCGGGTGATCGACACCGAGGACGCCGGCGGCAGCTGCATCAGCAGGTCGTGGATCTGTTCGATCTTCACCTTCATGCCGGAGTGCAGCCAGGGCTGGGCCATCAGCGCGTCGTACTCGGTGCTGAGGTTGATCGAGTCGATCACCTTGCCTTCGCCGTCGAGCAGGCCGCCGGTACCGGTGAGGAAGATGATCTTGTAGGGCTTGAGGGTCTTGACCAGCTCGTTGGCGGCCCAGTCGGCGTTGACGTTGAGGATCTGCCCGCCGCTGGTCTCGCCCAGCGAGGCGATCACAGGGATCGAGCCGACCTTGATCGCGGCCTGGATGCCGGCGGTGTGCACGGCCTGCACCTTGCCGACCAGGCCGTACTTGCGCCGGGACAGCAGCCCGCACTCGAACACGCCGGCGGTGATGGAGGTGGCGCGCACGCCCTGCGCCTGCAGCGCCTCGACCAGGCGCAGGTTCTCCTGCTGCATCACCTTGCGCACCACCGCCAGGCCGGCGGCATCGGTGACGCGCAGGCCGTCGACGGTTTTCTTGGTGATGCCCGCGCGGGCCATCTCCTCGTCCAGCTGCGGCCCGGCGCCATGGATCACGATCGGCGTCAGGCCGACCTGCTGCAGGAAGGCCAGCGAGCTGACCAGGGCCTCCAGGTCGTCGCGCAGGATGGCGCCGCCGACCTTGACCACGGCGAAGCGCGCCGCGTCGAGCTGCGAGAAGCGCTTGAGGTATTGCTGGATTTCCTTGGCGCTGCCCATGTTGGACAGCAGGCGGACGATGGTGCTGCGGGTATCGGACATGTCAGGCGGACAGCAGGCGGTGGACGGTGGCGGCGTAGCCGGCGAGCTGGTCGAGCGCGACCCACTCGTCGGCGGTGTGGGCCTGGGCGATGTCGCCCGGGCCGAAGACCAGGGCGGTCAGCCCGGCCTGGGAGAACAGCGAGGCTTCGGTCCAGAAATCGACCGCGTTGCCGATCGGCAGGCACAGCGCGTCGGCCAGGTCGCGCGCGGCCAGGCGCTTGTCCTCGGCCCGGGCGATGTCGCCGGCCGGCAGCGGCGGGCCGCGGAAGGTTTCTTCGTAGTGCGCCAATGCCGCAGGGTCGGCCAGGCCGCGGAAGGTGGCGTGCATCGCGTCGAGGTCCATCGAGGGCAGCGGGCGGAAACCGAAGCGCAGCTCGCAGGCCGGCGCGATCATGTTGGCCTTGATGCCGCCTTCGACCCGACCGATGTTGAAGCGCAGGCCGGTCAAGCCGCCGAAGCGTGTGTGGCCCAGGGACTGCGCGTGGTCCAGCGCCTTGCCGCCCCAGCGCATGGCCTGGTGCACGGCGCTGAGCGAGAACGCGTCGGCGCCGGAGGCGTGGCCGGCCTGGCCCTGGAAGCGCATCAGCACCGAGCTGATGCCGCGGTGGGCCAGCACCGCCTCGCCCA
>JAYRTA010000291.1:0-3344 GCA_041919875.1 Arenimonas sp. | reverse complement strand
CAGCAGCGACATGACGACGGCGATCAGGGCGGCGGACATGGCGCGATTCTAGCCCCGATCCCCGGGGCCGGGCCCGGCCGGCGCGCCGTCCCGGGCCGCCGCGTCCTGCTGCGCCAGCCAGCCGTCGATCAGCCATCGGGCGATCGACAGGCGCGGCGAGAGCTTGACCTCGCCCGCCGCGACCGCGGCCCGCAGCTGCGCGGCGGTGAACCAGCGCGCCTGCTCGAGCTCGTCGCCCACCACCGGCTCCACCGGCAGCGCCTCGGCCCGGAAGCCGATCATCAGCGCCATCGGGAAGGGCCAGGGCTGGGAGGCCGCGTAGGTGGCCGACAGCACCGGCACGCCGGCCTCTTCCATCACCTCCCGGGCCACGGCCTGCTCCAGCGATTCGCCGGGTTCGACGAAGCCCGCCAGCACCGACCAGCGCGCGGCCGGCCACCCGGCCTGGCGGCCGAGCAGGAGACGCGGGCCATCGCTGACCGCGACGATCACCGCCGGATCGGTGCGCGGGTAGTACTCCAGGCCGCACTGCGGGCAACGCGCCTGCCAGCCGGCCTTCGACACCTGCAAGGCGTGGCCGCAGCCACCGCAGTGGCGCTTTCGCGATTGCCAATGCAGCAGCGCGCGCGCCTCGGCCAGGGCCGCGGCTTCGCGCGCCGGCCAGAGGGCGCCGACGCTGCGCAGGTCCAGCCGCCCCGGCAGGGGCTCCGGCAAAGCGGCCTGGGGCAGCGCGAACCAGGCGCGGCCATCGCCGTCGAGGCCGAGGAAACTCGCGGCCGCGGGGCGCGCGGGCGCCAGCGCGGCGCCGGCGGGCAGCCCGGGCTGCTCCGGCGTGCCGGGAAACCGCGCGTTGCCTTCCTGGTCCACCACCAGCACGCAGGCGCCCGGCCAGCGGGCGTCGAGCGCGGCGGCGTCCTCGCGCAGGTCTTCGGACCGGTCCAGGCCCGGGCCGCGAAATCCGTAGCCGGGCTCGACCGTCGTCACCGCGCGGGGCTCAGGCGGAGAAGCTGCTGCCGCAGCCGCAGGTGGTCTTGGCGTTGGGATTGCGGATCACGAACTGCGCGCCCTGCAGGCTTTCGCGGTAATCCACTTCGGCGCCCATCAGGTACTGCAGGCTCAGCGGATCGACCAGCACGGTGACGCCATCGCGCTGCAGGGCCAGGTCGTCCTCGCCCTGCTGTTCGTCGAATTCGAAGCCGTACTGGAAGCCGGAGCAGCCGCCGCCGGTGATGTACACGCGCAGCTTCAGGGACGGATTGCCCTCTTCGGCGATCAGCGCCGCCACCTTGGCGGCGGCGGCGGAAGTGACCACGAGGGGCGCGTCGAGCTGCTGGTAGCTGGGCTGGGATTCCATGACCTGCAAGATGGGCGCCGCAGCGGCCGGAATCAAGCTTCCTGGGCTTCCGCTTTGTTGCGCGAACGGATCGGCGCCACGGCCGCCCGCTCACCCGTGGTGCGGGCCGACAGCGGCGCGTCGGCGTGGATCAGGCGGCCGGTGATGGTGGCGCCCGCGGCCATTTCGACCACCTTGTAGTACAGGTTGCCGTTCACCCGGGCCTTGGCGGCCAGCTCGAGCCGCTCGGCGGCGTGCACGTCGCCCTCCATCCGGCCGCTGATCACCACCACGGGCGCGCGGACCTCGCCTTCGATGCGGCCGTCCTCGGCGAGGGTGAGCACCGCCGCCGTGCCCTCGTCGGCGACCACCGTGCCGATGATCGTGCCTTCGACGTACAGGCCGCCGCTGAAGCTGATGTCGCCGCGCAGCGTGGCATGCGGACCGATCAGGGTTTCGATGGCCTGGTTGCCGCCGCGGGGGGATTTCTTGTCGCCCATGCCGAGCATGCTCAGTCTCCTCGTGGTTCCGGGGCCGTCCAGGGGAAGGCCTGGTCCACCGTGTGGCCGTCCGCGCGCCGCTGCACGCGGACCCGGTGGGGGGGGAAGCCCTGGGGCAGCATGATGCTCCCTTCGAGCTGCTGGAAGTAGCGGAACGAGAACGGCTGGCCGGGCCCGCCCGGCTTCTGCACCAGCTGTTCCCAGGCCAGGGTCTGCAGGCGGCCGCCCTTGACGCCTTCCACCGACAGGCGCGCCTCGCCCTTGCTGATCGCGCCGCGGTTGAGGTTCTGGGTCAGGGTGACGGTGTAGCGCCAGGTGCCGCCGGCCTCGGGCACGAACACCACCTCGTGCACGTTCAGGCCGCGGCGCTGGCCGGTGGCGCCCACCAGGCGCTCGTAGAAGGCGACGTCGGCGCGCAGGGCCGAGATCTCCTCTTCGCGCTCGGCCAGGGTGGCCTGCAGTTCGGTGTTGGCGCTGCGGCTGATCTGGTCGCTGCGGCGCAGGGTGGCCACGTTCTGGCGCAGCTGGCGCACCAGGACATCGGCCTCGGCGGCACGACGGGCGGTGAGGGTGAGCTCCTGGCGGACCTGGGCCAGTTCCGGCACCGCCCGCGCCGTCGCCCACCAGCCCACCGCGGCCAGCGAGGCCAGCCACAGCACGGCCGCGCCGCCCAGCAGCAGGCGGGCATGCCGCCGGTGCGGGACGACGACGAAACGCGGCTTTTCCGGCGCGGGCGTGCTCATGCGATCGGGCCTGGGGGGGGACGGGCACTAAACCCGCCCCGTGCAGGCGGCGTCAAGGCGGGCGGACACTATACTGTGAGCGCCGTCACGTTCCGGAGCCCGCCATGACCGAAGCCCACGTGTTCGCCCTCGGCCTGGCCCTGGCCTGCCTGGCCGGGATCCGGGCCTATTTCACCGTCTTCGGGGTCGGCCTGGCCGGCCTGATGGGCTGGGTGGACCTGCCCTCGGCCCTGGAAGCCACCCGCTCGCCCTGGGTGCTGGGCACGGCGGGTGCCCTGGCCGTGGTCGAATTCGCCGCCGACAAGATCCCGGGCGTGGACTCGGGCTGGGACCTGCTGCAGACCCTGGCGCGCATCCCCGCCGGCGCCTTCCTGGCCGCGGCCACGCTGTCCGACGACGGCAGCCTGGGCACCGGCGCCCTGGTGCTGGGCGGCAGCGCCGCCCTGGGCATGCACGCGCTCAAGGCCGGCACCCGCGCGGTGATCAACGCCTCGCCCGAACCGGTGTCGAACTGGACCGCCTCCCTGGGCGAGGACGCCACGGCCCTGGGCGCACTGGCCCTGGTGTTCGCGCATCCCTGGCTGGCCCTGCTGCTGGTGCTGCTGGTGATGGGCGTCGGCGCCGCCCTCACCTGGTTCGTGCTGCGCTGGCTGTGGCGGCGCCGGCCCGGGCGTCCGGCGCCCGGCGCGGCCTGAGCCCCGCCGTGGCCGCGACGGCCCGGGCGCGGCGTTGGGCGTGGAGATGATCGGCATGGCCATGACCTGCGAC
>JAYRTA010000290.1:0-3350 GCA_041919875.1 Arenimonas sp. | reverse complement strand
CCCGGGGGCCCGGCGGCCAACGGCGGCGTGCTCATGGTCGGCGCCCGGGTGGTCGCCGTCGGCCAGGGCGACAGCGGCGCGATGACCGACGTGGTCGGCTGGCGCATCGACGACGTGGTCGCGCTCATCCGCGGCAAGAAGGGCACCCAGGTCCGCCTGGAAGTCCTGCCCGCCGAGGCCGGCGTGGATGCCAAGCCCACCCTGGTGCGCATCGTCCGCGACAAGGTCAAGCTCGAACAGCAGGCCGCCCAGAAGCGCGTGATCGACGTGGATGGCCGCCGCATCGGCGTGATCGAACTGCCCACGTTCTACCTGGATTTCGAGGCGCGCCGCCGCGGCGACGCCGACGCGCGTTCGGCCACCACCGACGTGGCCCGCCTGCTCGGCGAGCTCAAGCAGGAGAAGGTGGACGGCGTGGTGATCGACCTGCGGGACAACGGCGGCGGCTCGCTGCTCGAGGCGGTCGAGCTGACCGGCCTGTTCATCGACACCGGCCCGGTGGTGCAGGTGCGCGAGGCCGGCGGCCGCGTCAGCATCGAAGGCGACGACGACCCGGGCGTGGCCTGGGAAGGCCCGCTGGCGGTGCTGGTCAACCGCGGCTCGGCCTCGGCCTCGGAGATCTTCGCCGCCGCCATCCAGGACTACGGCCGCGGCCTGATCATCGGCGAGCCGACCTTCGGCAAGGGCACCGTGCAAAGCCTCATCGACCTCGACCGCCTGCCCAACAAGGGCGGCGCGCCGATGGGCCAGGTCAAGCTGACGGTGGCGCAGTACTTCCGCATCGACGGTGGCACCACCCAGCTCGCCGGCGTGGTGCCCGACCTGGCCTTCCCGGCCACGCTCGACGGCACCGAGTTCGGCGAGAGCACCTACGACAACGCCCTGCCGGCCACCCGCATCGCCCGTGCGCAGCACGCCAGCCTCGGCAACTTCGGCCGCCTGTTGCCGCAGCTCAGCGCCCAGCATGCCTCGCGCGTGCGCAACGACCGCGAGTTCCAGTGGTGGGCCGAGGACGTGGCCACCTATCGCGCCGAGCGCGACAAGAAGGTCATTTCCCTCAATGAAGCCGAGCGCCGCGCCGAACGCGACCGCCTCGAGGCCCAGCGCAAGCAGCGCGAGGCCGAGCGCGCCGCCGCCGGCCTGGCCGCCGACACCCTGGCCCAGGCCGACGACGGCCTGAGCGCGACCGAGCGCAGCATCGCCGAACAGGCGGCGCTGGAAGAGGCGGCCAAGACCCGCCCCGACCCGCTGCTGCGGGAGTCGGCGGCGATCCTGGCCGATGCCCTCGGCCTGCTGCAGGCCGACCGCCAGCTCACCGCCCAGGTGTTGCCGCACACCGGCCAGGCCACCGTCTGGGCCGAGTGAGGCCGGGCGCAAGATCCGGATAGCCGCGCCGCCCGGCGCGGCGTAGCGTGACGTCCATGGACGCCGCCCCCGATCCCCGCCTCGAACAGGCCCGCCGCCTGCTGGACCAGCACGACCTGGCCCTGGCCGCGCTGGGCCGCGCCGTCGGCCTCAGCCCGACCCACCTGCAGCGCCGCTTCCGCGCCGCCTATGGCCTGAGCCCGGCCGAGTACGCCGCCCAGCGCCGCCTGGGCGCGCTCAAGCGCGAACTGCGTTCCGGCAGTGATGTCACCCGCGCCGTCTACGACGCCGGCTACGGGTCGCCCAGCCGCGTCTACGCCGACGGTGCCGCTCGCCTGGGCATGCCGCCGCTGGCCTACCGGCGCGGCGGCGAAGGCCTGCACATCCGCTGGTGCGTCGTCGAAACGTCCCTGGGCCTGGCCCTGGTGGCGGCGACCGAACGCGGTCTGTGCGCGATCGCCCTGGGCGAGCACCCCGGCGCCCTGGCGCAGGAGCTGCACGAGGAGTTCCCGCGCGCCCGGCTCGAGCGCGTGGACGCCGGCCGCGACGAGTTCCTGGCGCCACGCCTGCGTGCCGTCGCCGATGCGCTGGCCGGGCGCGAAGGCCTGTTGCCGGTGGAACTGGTCGGCACCGCCTTCCAGCAGCGCGTCTGGCAGGCGCTGATGCGCATCCCGCCGGGCGAAACCCGCAGCTATGCCGCGCTCGCCGGCGAACTGGGCCTGCCGCGCGGCGCCCGCGCGGTGGCACGCGCCTGCGCCGGCAACCGGGTCGCGGTGCTGGTGCCCTGCCACCGGGTGGTGCGCGGCGACGGCAGCCTGGGTGGTTATCGCTGGGGCCTGCCGCGCAAGCGGGAACTGCTGGCGCGTGAAGCCCGCGCGGGAGCCGCCGACTCCGCATGAGCACCGACTCCGTCGCCCTCCGGCCGCCTGGGCGGTCGCGCTGGCCCTCGCCTCGGTCTACCTGGTCTGGGGCTCGACCTACCTGGCCATCCGCGTCGGGCTGGAGGGCTATCCGCCTTTCCTGATGGGCAGCCTGCGCTTCCTCGCCGCCAGCGCCGTGCTGTACGGCGTGTTGCGCTGGCGCGGGCACGCACCGCCCACGCCCGCGCAGTGGAAGAACGCGGCGGTGATGGGCCTGTTCATGATGCTGCTGGGCAACGGCCTGGTGAACGTGGCCGAACAAAGCGTCTCCTCGGGCCTGGCGGCGGTGGCGGTGGCCTCGATGCCGCTGTGGGCGGGCCTGTTCGGCACGCTGCGTGGCCAACGCCCCGGTCGCGGCGAATGGCTGGGCCTGGTGGTGGGCTTCGCGGGCGTGGCCTGGCTGACGTTGCACGGCGAGATGCGCGCCAGCGCGACCGGCCTGGCGGCGCTGGTGCTGGCGCCGGTGGCCTGGGCCTGGGGCTCGGTGTGGAGCCGCGGCCGCGACCTGCCGGCGCCCTTCATGAGCACCGCCGCGCAGATGCTCTGCGGCGGCCTGGCGATGGCCGTGGTGGCGCTGCTGCTGGGCGAGCGGATCACCGCCCCGCCGCCGCTGTCGGCCACGCTTGCGGTCGGCTATCTCGCCGCCTTCGGTTCGATCGTCGGTTTCGGGGCCTACGTCTGGCTGCTGCAGCACGTGCGCCCGGCCCTGGCCACCAGCTATGCCTACGTCAATCCGCCGATCGCGGTGCTGCTGGGCGCCCTGCTGCTGGGCGAACGCGTCGGCTCCCACGCCCTCGGCGCGATGGCCGTCATCCTTGCCGGCGTGCTGGTCATCACCTTCTCCCGGGGGAGATAGTCCTGGCCCCGGATCCACGCGGATCCGTGGCCAAAACCTGGCTCCGATCCGCCTCCGGCGGCGGCGCGGCGCCGTCGCAGGCGGGGACGTCGGTGGCGCAGTGTTCGACCGGGGCCGACGCCGGCCGGCGCCGGCTGCGCCAGAGGCCGTCGGCGGCATAGATCAGCAGCGCCGCCCAGATGGCCGCGAAACCCACCGCCTGGGTGCCG
>JAYRTA010000289.1:0-3352 GCA_041919875.1 Arenimonas sp. | reverse complement strand
CATCGCCGGCGCCGGCGACGTCGGCGGCCGGCTGGCGCGCCTGCGCGCGGACCGCGGGCAGGAGGTGCTGGCCTTGCGCCGCCGCGAGGCCGCCCCGTTGCCGGGCGTGCGCGCACTGCAGGCGGACCTGGCCAGCGGCCGCGGCCTGGCGGCGCTGCCGCGCCAGGCCGCCGCGATCGTGTTCTGCGCGGCGCCCGACGTCCGCGATGAAGCCGCCTATGCCGCCCTCTATGTCGATGGCCTGCGCCGGCTGCTCGATGCCTGCGTCGCCCCGCGCGTGCTGTTCACTTCGTCCACCGCGGTCTACGGCGAGGACGGCGGCGAGTGGGTGGACGAGGCGACGCCGGCGCGGCCACCGGCCTTCAACGGCCGGGTCCTGCTTCGGGCCGAGGCGGTGCTGGCCGGGCTCGATGCGCCGGGGACCGTCCTTCGCTGCAGCGGCCTCTACGGCCCGGCCCGGACGATGCTGTGGCGCAAGGCGCGCGCCGGCGACCCGGGGCGGCCGCACTGGACCAATCGCCTGCACGTTGACGATGCCGCCGCGGCGCTGTCGCACCTGCTCGACGCCGCCGCGCCGCCGCCGGTGCTGGTGGGCACCGACGACCGGCCCGCGCTGGAGTCCGAGGTGCTGGCCCACCTGCGCGAACGCCTCGGCCTGCCGTCGCATTCGCCACCGGCCGCGACGCCGGCCCGGACCGGCCGCCGCCTGCGCAATGCGGCGTTGCGTGCCACCGGCTGGCGACCGGTGCATCCGGACTTCCGCAGCGGCTATCGCCAGCCGCCGCCGGGCGTATAGTCGACCGGGCCGCCGGCCGGCGGCGCGACCGGAGTCGAACGATGGCTGCGTCCAGCGTCACGAAGGTGATCGAGGTCTCGTCCTCGTCGAAGAAGGGCATCGAGGATGCGATGTCCGTGGGCCTGAAGAAGGTCTCCAAGACCGTCAAGGGCATCAAGGGTGCCTGGGTGAACGAGATCAAGGTCGTCACGAACGACGACGGCTCGATCGCCGAATGGCGGGTCAACATGCGGGTGAGCTTCGTCGTCAGCTGAGCGGGCGGCGCAGGGCGTCCAGGCGGATCTCGCGGTCGGCGATCGCCGGCAGCGTGGCCAGGGCCTGGCGGCTGGTGCGCTCGAAGAACAGCACGAAGCGATCGACCTGGGCGCGCGTCATCGCGCGACGTTCCGGGTAGGCGGCCTGCAGGCTGGCTTCCTGCTCCCAGCGCCAGCCGGGCACGACCTCGAAGCCCGGTCCGCGCAGCCAGGTCAGCGTGTCCAGGCGGTCCCAGAGCGGCGCGTAGCCGGCCAGGGCGTCGTTGCACCAGGCGCGCCAGCGGCCGTCCGGGTCTTCGTTGAGCTCGAGCGGGTTGAGCGGGGTGGCCAGCGCGTCCGGATCCTGCGGCGGCACCTTGTGGAACCAGCCCTCGAACACCACCGCGCGCGCACCGGCCGGCGACAGCGGCCAGCGTGAGGGCGGCAGCCGGCGGTCGGCGATCTTGTCGAAGCGGGGCAGGCGCACGCGGCGGCCCGCGCGCAGCTCGTCGAGCACCTCCAGCGCCAGCGGCAGGTCGTGGCTGCCCGGCGGGCCGCGCGTGGCCAGCAGGGGATGGACCTGGCGGCCGAGCGCCTGGCGTTCACGCCGGTCGAGGTAAAAATCGTCCACCGACAGCACCACCACCGCCTGTCCGCGGGCCTGGGCCAGCGCCGCCATGTCTGCGGCGAGGGTGGACTTGCCGGTGCCCTGCAGGCCGGTCAGGCCGTAGACCGGCACCGGACCGGGCAGGGCCAGGGCCTCGTCGAGCCGGGCGGCGATGAAGTCGGGGGCCTGGTGGCCGGGGTGCGGGGAGTGGGGCATCGGCGCGACAATAGCCAAAACCTGGACACGACTGAATGAGCGACCTGTACCTGGAAGCCCTCGACACCTTCACTGCCCTGTTGGCCGAGGCCAAGGCCAGCGGCGAGCCCGAGCCCACGGCGATGACCCTGGCCACGATCGGCGCCCAGGGCCGGCCTTCGGCGCGGGTGGTGCTGCTCAAGGCCGTCGACGCGCGTGGCTTCGTCTTCTACACCAACTTCGACAGCCGCAAGGGCCGGCAGCTGGCGGCCAATCCGCAGGCGGCGCTGACCTTCCTGTGGAAGCAGCTGCGCCAGGGCGTGCAGGTGCGGATCGAGGGCACGGTCGAGCCGGTCTCGGCCGCCGAGGCCGATGCCTATTTCGCCAGCCGGCCGCGCGAGAGCCAGCTCGGGGCCTGGGCGTCGCTGCAGTCGCAGGTGCTCGATGCCCGCGCCACCTTCGACGCGCGCTACGCCGATTACGAACGCGAGTTCGCCGGCGGCGACGTGCCGCGGCCGCCGCACTGGTCCGGCTTCCGGGTGGCACCCGAGTGGATCGAGTTCTGGTACGGCGCCGCCTATCGACTGCATGACCGGCAGGTCTACCAGCGGGTCGGCGGGCAATGGCACCGGCAGATGCTTTACCCGTGAGCCAGGGCCCGCGCCGCATCGTCTGCCTGACCGAGGAACCGACCGAGGTCCTGTACGCGCTGGGCGAACAGGACCGGATCGTCGGCATCAGTGGCTTCACCGTGCGGCCGGCGCGGGCGCGCCAGGAAAAGCCGAAGGTCAGCGCCTTCACCTCGGCAAAGATCGACCGGATCCTGGCGCTGGAGCCGGATTTCGTGGTCGGATTTTCCGACATCCAGGCCGACATCGCCGCCGAACTGGTGCGGCGGGGCGTGGAGGTGTGGATCAGCAACCACCGCAGCGTGGACGGCATCCTCGACTACATCCGCCGGCTCGGCGCGCTGGTGGGCGCGGCCCCGGCCGCGAACGCCTATGCCGACGGCCTGCGCCGCCAACTTGACGCCATCGCCGACGAGGCCGCCGCGCTGCCGCGCCGGCCGAAGGTGTACTTCGAGGAATGGGACGAGCCGCGCATCAGCGGCATCCAGTGGGTCGCCGAACTGGTGCGGATCGCCGGCGGCGACGACATCTTCCCCGAGCTGGCCGCGCAATCCCTCGCCAAGCACCGCATCCTCGCCAACGACGACGAGATCATCGCCCGCGCCCCCGACATCGTCTTCGGCTCCTGGTGCGGCAAGAAATTCCGCCCCGACACCGTCGCCGCGCGTCCTGGCTGGTCCGGCGTGCCCGCGGTGCGCGGCGGGCACCTCTACGAAATCAAGTCGCCGATCATCCTGCAGCCTGGCCCGGCCGCCCTGACCGACGGAGTGCGCGAGATCGCGTCGCGGATCAGGAAGTGGCCATCAAAAGCCGTACCTGGTTGATTTTCACGCGCGGGTGCCAAACAAAAGCCGTACCTGTTTGATTTTCACGCCAGCGTGAAAATAAACCA
>JAYRTA010000288.1:0-3386 GCA_041919875.1 Arenimonas sp. | reverse complement strand
TCGCGCATCGGCATCCAGTACGCCGACATGCCCGCGATGATCCGCGAGGCCGGCGCCTACACGCGCCGGCACGCCGGCCAGCGCTATCCGCTGCGCACGGCGGCGTTCTTCTGCGTGGCGATGCGCCGGGCCACCTACGAGGCGGTCGGTCCGCTGGACGAGGCCTTCGGCCTGGGCTTCTTCGAGGATGACGATTATTGTCGGCGGGTGGAGCGGGCCGGCCTGGACATCGCCTGCGCCGAGGACGTGTTCGTGCACCACCACCTGTCGGCCAGCTTCGACGCGCTCAAGGCCGAGCGCCGGCAGGCCCTGTTCGAGACCAACAAGGCGATCTACGAGGCGAAGTGGGGCGAATGGGTCCCGCACGCGTACCGGTCCGCCGACGCCCGGGGAGGGGCACGCTGACGCCGCCCGCGGCGTTCCGCAAGCGATGGACGGAGTGAACGATGTTCCTGAGTGCCGATGAACTGTCCGCACGCGCCGACGGCCTCCCGGTGGCGATCGTGGGCGCGGGCCCCGCCGGCATGAGCCTGGCCATGCGGTTGGCGGAGCGGGGCGTGGACAGCCTGCTGGTCGAGGCGGGCGGCCGCGAGCCGGTGCCCGATGCCGATGCCTTCCGCGGCAGCGTCGGCGAGCGGCCCTACCCGCTGATGGCCTCGCGCATGCACGGCCTGGGCGGCAGCACCGGGCATTGGGGAGGCTGGTGCCGGCCGCTGGATCCGGTCGACTTCGAACCGATCGAGGGCGTGCCGCTGACCGGCTGGCCGATTTCCCGCGACGAGGCCTATACGCACCTGGCCCGCGCCCATGAGTTGCTGGAAATACCGGACGCGCGATACGAGGGCGAGGACGTGCTGGCCGCCGCGTCCGCGACCGGCATCGCCCTGCCGGCCCAGGACGACTTCGGGCACGCCGTGTTCCGTTTCAGCCCGCCGACGCGCTTCGGCCTGCGCTACCGGTCGCTGGTGCGCGAGTCGGCCCGCATCCATTGCGCGCTCGACTGCTCGCTGGTGTCCATCGACCAGGCGGAGGGCCGCACGCGCCTGCATCTGCTCGACGCCGCCGGCCGCAGCATCACCGTGCGCGCCGGCGCCAGCGTGCTGGCCATGGGCGGCATCGAGAACCCGCGCATGCTGCTGTGGTCCAACCGCCGGCATGGCCTGGCCCTGGGCGGGGCGGGGGACTGGATCGGGCGCTGCTTCGTGGACCACTTCGGACGCCTGTCGGCCGAGTTCCTGCTGCCCGGTGTACTCGACTACGGGCCGCGCGAGACCCCGGCCGGCCGCCTGATGGCCAAGCTCGTGCCCTCGGCCGAGCGCGTGCGGCGTGGCGACACTCCCAACCACATGATCGAACTCGTGCAATCCACGCAGGAGCACCTGCTGCAGCCGGAGTTCGGCCAGTCGGGCCTGCTCTTCGGTGGTCGCGCCGAGCCCCGCTTCCGCTACGGCGCGGTGGCCATCGCCGGCCAGCGGCCGCTGCGCGACAGCCGGATCCTGCTCGACGACGCCCTGGACGCGCGCGGCGTGCCGCGGGCGCGGGTGGACTGGCGGATCGACGCGGCCGATTTCCAGGGCGTGCTCGACTCCCTCGACCTGCTCGGGCGCCATGTCGCGGGCCAGGGCCTGGGCCGCCTGCGTCGCCGCGAGTTCCACGTTCCCGCGCCGGGCGAGGCCTTGGCCACCGGCATGCACCACATCGGCACCACCCGCATGGCCCGCGACGAGCGCGAGGGCGTGGTGGACCGCGACGGCCGCGTCTTCGGCACGCAGGACCTGTACGTGGCCGGAAGCTCGGTGTTCCCCACCAGCGGCTACGCCAATCCCACCCTGACCCTGGTGGCGCTCGCGCTGCGGCTGGCCGAGCACCTGGCCGACCGGGAGGCGCGCGCATGACTGGCCTGGACCGCCGAGCCTTCCTGCGCCGTGCCGCGCTGGCGTCGGCGCTGGCGGTGGCCTTGCCCGCCTGCGGCCCGACGGCGCCCGATCCGCTGGAGCAGGTCAGCCGCACGCGGCTCGATGCCCTCGCGCGCGGCCTGGTCGGTTTCGAGGCCGCGCCCTTCGCCGACAATGAACCGCTGGACGGCCTCCGGCGCCGGATCGCTGCCCGCCTGGTCGCCGCCGGCGCCCGCGGCGACGCCCTCGAGGCGCCCCTGGCGGAGCTGGTGCTGGCCGAACACGCCGCCGGCGAGGTCGACGTGGTGCAGGGCTGGGTGCTGTCGAAGACGGAAGCCGACCTGCTGCGTCTCTCGGCCCGCCTGCATGCCGAGGCCGGGACCTCGCCCCGCCTGGCCGAGGTCGCCGAGGAGTCGGCGCCGCTGGGGACCTTCCTGTCGGTCGCCAACTGGGGGCCGCGCTCGACCTGCGAGCGCCGCGGTTTCAACGTCCAGACCGATGGCCACTCCAGTCTCTGGATCGAATTCGAAGGGCCGTCCCCCGGGCGCATGGTGGTGGTCGTCGGAGACGAGCGGGTGCCGACCTCGCAGGCGGGCCAGTTGCTCAGCACGCGCATCGAGGCCGACCAGGTATCGCGCTGGTTCGCCGCGCCGGGCCCGGTGCCGCTGTACGTGTATTCGGCGCAGCTGCGCCAACGGCAAAAGATCGGCGACTTCGACGTGCTGGCCGCGGGCGGCTTCGCCCGGCGCGAGGACGGCCAGTTGTCCACCGCATTCCACGAGGTGACGAACTGGGGCCCGCGCCAGACGGCGGTGGGCGAGCCCTTCAACAGCCCCGATGGCGAGGCGTCGGCGTTCTGGGTCGCCACCCGCTGCGCGCCGCCCGGTGCCCGCCTGCGCCTGGGCGATCGTGACCTGGCCACCACCGTCGCCCCCGACGCGGTCAGCGGCCTGCTGCGCGGACGCAGCCTGCTGCAGGCGCCGGCGCGCCTGCCGCTGGTGCTGTTCGATCCCGACAGCGGCGAGAGCATTCCGGTGGGCGAATTCACCGTCGGCGACCCCTGAATCCGGACCCCTTGGCCATGCCCGACACCCACGAACGATTCACCTGCAACCTCTGCGGCGCCGCCTGCGCCTGCCCGCGCGGCGAACTGGGCCGGGAGATCCCCAGCTGCCAGGCCTGCGGCTCCACGGTGCGCACGCGCGCGATCGTGCACCTGGTCTCGATGGCGGTGTTCGGGCGCTCGCTGCCGCTGCCGGCCTTCCCCCGCCGCAAGGACGTGCGCGGCGCCGGGCTGAGCGACCAGGACGGCTACGCCCGCGGCCTGGCCGACCGCTTCGACTACACCAACACCTGGTTCCACCAGCCACCACGACTCGACATCACCGCGCCCGGGCCGGAGTGGGAAGGCCGCTGCGATTTCCTGGTGTCCTCGGACGTGTTCGAGCACGTGGTGCCGCCGGTCTCGCGTGCCTTCGAAGGCGCACGCCG
>JAYRTA010000287.1:0-3417 GCA_041919875.1 Arenimonas sp. | reverse complement strand
CCGGGTTGAGGAAGAACTTGGAGGCGCGGAACAGCGGCAGCGCGCCCAGCAGCAGCTCCTTGAGGCGCTTGCGGCCGGCCTCGGCCTGGGCCTTGTTGCCGTGCTGGATCGCCTGCACGTGCGGCACCCAGTCGTGCTCCAGGCGCAGCATGGCCAGGCGCAGCCGGGCCCGGGAGAGCGGGTCCACCGGCATCAGCGGCGGGTGCGGGTAGCGCTCGTCGAGGTACTCGGACACCACCGAGGCGGCGTAGAGCACCAGGTCGCGGTCCACCAGGGTGGGCACGGAGTGGTAGGGGTTGAGGTCGACCAGGTCCTCGGGCGGATTGCCCGGGTCCACCGGCACCAGCTCGTAACTCACGCCCTTGGCGGCCAGCACCAGCCGGACGCGGTGGCAGACCACGCAGTCTCGGGCGGAAAACAGGGTCAGGGCATTGCGGATGCGCGGGCTGGCAGCCATTCAGGGGTCCCCCTCCACGGCGCCGCCGGCCCCTGCCGGCGGTCGTCGGAAAGCCCAACCCTGCCCGAAATGGCCCGCGACCCGCAAGACGCCGGGGACGGGCCGGCGGGGGCCGGGGCCGGCGCCGCAAAGCAAAAGGCCGCCCGGGGGCGGCCTTTGCCGGCGACCGACCCGGGCGGGTCAGTGCACGTCGCGCCAGTACTCGAGCTTGAGCAGGTAGGCGATGAAGGTGAACACGGCCAGGAACAGGATCACCCAGACACCCAGCGATTCCCGCTTGAGCGCGGCCGGCTCGGCCACGTACTGCAGGAAGGCGCTCAGGTCGCGGGCGACCCGGTCGTACTCCTGGGCGCTCAGGCGGCCGGGCTTGGCCAGTTCCAGGCGGACCAGGTGGGCCTGGCCGTCCTCGCCCTGGTCGTAGACCGGGCGCTGGAGGCCCTGCAGCTCCCAGAGTACGTGCGGCATCGAGGCGCCCGGGAAGACGGTGTTGTTCCAGCCCAGCGGACGGGACTCGTCCACGTAGAAGCCCTTGAGGTAGCTGTAGACCCAGTCCGGGCCGCCCAGCTTGGCGCGGGCCACCAGACTCAGGTCGGGCGCGGCCTTGCCGAACCAGGCCTCGCCGTCGCCCTTGGCGATGCCGGTGTTGATGGTCTCGCCGTACTTGGCGTCGCCCTGGATCAGGAACTGCTCGACCTGCTCCTGGCTCAGGCCCAGGTCTTCGCCAAGGCGCGAGTAGCGGTGCAGGGAGAGCGCGTGGCAGCCCGAGCAGTAGTTCATGAACAGGCCGGCGCCGCGCTGCAGCGAGGCGCGGTCGTTGAGGTCGGTGCCCGAATGCTCGAGCGGCCCGCCGCCGGCCGCCAGGCCGATCGCCGGCACCAGGGCCAGCAGGAGGGCGAAGAGGCGCAGCTTAGTCATGCGTGGTCACCCGCTCGGGAACGGCCTTGGGCTGGCCCATGGCGGACCAGAAGGGCATGGAGAAGAAGAACAGGAAGTAGTAGCCCGTCAGCACCTGCGCCACCAGCTTCTGGGTGTCGGAACCGGACTGCGCGCCCAGCCAGCCCAGGATGACGAAGGACACGCAGAAGATCGCGATCAGCACCTTGTGCAGCAGCGGGCGGAAGCGGATCGAACGCACCTTGCAGCGGTCCAGCCACGGCAGCGCGAACAGGATCAGGGTGGCGCCGCCCATCACCACGACGCCGAAGAACTTGTCGGGGATGGCGCGCAGCATCGCGTAGAAGGGCGTGAAGTACCACACCGGCTTGATGTGCGCCGGGGTCACCAGCGGGTCGGCGGCGATGAAGTTGTCCCATTCGAGGAACCAGCCACCCATCGTCGGCGCGAAGAAGATCACGAAGGCGAAGATGATCAGGAAGAAGCCCGCGCCGAACAGGTCCTTGACCGTGTAGTACGGATGGAAGGGAATGCCGTCGGCCGGCTTGGCGGCGTCCCAGCGGTTGCCCTTCGGCCCCTTCTTGATCTCCACGCCGTCGGGGTTGTTGGAGCCGACCTCGTGCAGCGCGCCCAGGTGCAGCACCACCAGCAGCAGCAGCACCAGCGGCAGGGCGATCACGTGCAGGGCGAAGAAGCGGTTGAGCGTGGCGTCGGCCACCAGGTAGTCGCCGCGGATCCATTCTGTGAGCTCGCCGCCCACCACCGGGATCGCGCCGAACAGGTTGATGATCACCTGCGCGCCCCAGTACGACATCTGGCCCCAGGGCAGCACGTAGCCCATGAAGGCCTCGGCCATCAGCACCAGGAAGATCAGCATGCCCAGCACCCAGACCAGCTCGCGCGGCTTCTGGTAGGAGCCGTAGATCAGGCCGCGGAACATGTGCAGGTACACGACGATGAAGAAGAACGAGGCGCCGGTGCTGTGCATGTAGCGGATCAGCCAGCCCCACTCGACGTCGCGCATGATGTACTCGACCGAGGCGAAGGCCTCGGCGGCGGACGGCTTGTAGTGCATCGTCAGGAAGATGCCCGTGACGATCTGGTTGACCAGCACCAGCAGGGCCAGCGACCCGAAGTAGTACCAGAGGTTGAAGTTCTTCGGAGCGTAGTACTCCGACATGTGCTTGCGGTAGGCCGGCATCAGGCCCGGCGCGCGGTCGGTGACCCAGGTGGTCACGCCTTCGATGGTGCGGGTGATCACGTTGGCCATCACGCGGCTCCCTCGGGCGCGACGCCCACGAGCACGTGGTTGTCGTCGATGAAGTGGTAGGGCGGCACCTCGAGGTTGGAGGGCGCGGGCACGCCTTCGAACACGCGGCCGGCCAGGTCGAAGCGCGAGTTGTGGCAGGGGCAGTAGAAGCCGCCCTGCCATTCGCTGTCGAAAGCCTGTGGCTGCAGCTCGGGCACGTAGGTCGGCGAGCAGCCCAGGTGGGTGCAGATGCCGACGATCACGGCCAGCTCGGGCTTGATCGAGCGGGTTTCGTTCTTGGCGAAGGCCGGCGTCTGGTCGACGTTGTCCGAGTTCGGGTCGCGCAGGCGGCCGTCGAGCGAAGGCAGCGCCGCCAGCTGTTCCGGGCTGCGCTTGAAGATCCAGACCGGCTTGCCGCGCCACTGCACGATCATGCGCATGCCCGGCTCGAGGTCGATCTTGCTGATGTCGACCTCCACCGGTGCACCGGCGGTCTGGGCCCGGGCGCTGGGCTTCCAGGAACTGATGAACGGCACCGCCGCGAACCCGGCACCGACCGCGCCGACCACGGCGGTGGTGGCGGTCAGGAAGCGGCGACGCCCCGTGTTGACCCCTTGGTTAGCCATCCGGCTCTCCGAAAACTTTGCTAAGTGGCTGAAATCGCGGCAGGGCGGCCCCGGGGGGCGCCTGCAAAGACGCGCAATTCTAGCGGACCGGGTCCGGCAGCGGCAACGCTGCGGGGGACGGCCTCAGCGGGCCGCCAGGGCGCCGCGGTAGCGTTCGGCCAGGATGCCCACGCGCTCGACGTAGCGCTGGG
>JAYRTA010000286.1:0-3437 GCA_041919875.1 Arenimonas sp. | reverse complement strand
CATCCACTTCGCGCCCAGCTCGATGTTGCGGGTGCGCTCGGGCGGCAGGTCGAAGGTGGCCGGGTCGGCCACGCGCGCGGTGGCGCCACCGGCGAGCTGGACCTGGTTGCGGTCGAAGTTGCCGGAAATTTCGAACGAGCTCGAGACCGAGGCGTACACCGACAGCCGCTCGCTGACGTGGTGCACCAGGCCCAGGTTCCAGCTGGTTTCGGTGTCGGTGCGCGTGAGCCGGCGGTTGTCGCCCGGGGTGGGCAGGTTTTCGCGACCGGCCTCCGAGGCCTCGGCGCGCACGCGGTCCACGCGCAGGCCGGCGTGCAGGTCCCAGGCGTCCGAGAGGCGCATCACGTCGAGCACGTAGAGCGCGGCTTCCTCGGTTTCGAAGCGGTGCGTCGTGCCGTCGTAGGGTGCGGCCGGGCGCTCGCGCGGCTGCGGGTCGTACAGGTCGGTGAGCGGCCCGGAGACGTCGGGGCGGCGCCTGTTCTCGTAGGAGTAGCGCGCCAGCTCGAGGCCCGTGACCAGGTCGTGGCCGATGCCGCCGGTGTCGAAGGAGAAGGCCAGCGAGGTCTGGTTGGAGATCGAGTGGTCGGTCTGGTCGCGCGGCTTGAGGTCGCCGCGCACCTGGGCGCCCTCGAAGCCCGGCGAGGCGGCCGGGATGTTGCGGATGCGCGGCGAGGAGGTGATCGAGTCGTTGCGCACTTCGCCCAGGCGCAGCTGGTTGCGCAGCCAGGCGCCGTTGTCGAAGCCGTGTTCGACGTTCAGGCCCAGCAGGGTGACGTCCACGTGCTTGTAGTCGTCCACGTGGCCGTAGAAGTTGTCGAAATCCAGGCCCGGCGGCAGCAGGCCGGTGCCGCGCGAATGGGCGCCGGCCGGGTCGCGGTCGAAGGGCAGGCCGGCGTCGGGGGTGTCGTCCTGGCGCAGGGCCAGCAGGTCGGCGCTGATCCGGGTCGGGCCGCTGAAGCCCCAGGCCCAGGCGGCGTAGAGGCCCTGGCGCTGTTCGTGGGCGACGTCGCGGCCGGGCAGGTCGGCGTCGTGGGCCATGAGGTTCACGCGCAGCGCGCTGTCCTCGCCGACCTGGCGGTTGAGGTCGACGGTGGTGCGCAGCAGGCCGGCGTCGCCGACGGACAGTTCCGCGCTGCCGAAGTCCGACAGCCGCGGCAGGCGCGTGACGAAGTTGATCGTGCCGCCCGACGAGCCGCGGCCGGAGAAGCTGGAGTTGGGGCCCTTCACGATCTCGATCTGCTCGACGAAGAAGGGATCGCGGAAGTAATTGCCGATGTCGCGGGCGCCGTTGACGAAGATGTCGTCGCGGGCGTTGAAGCCGCGGATCTTGAGCTGGTCGCCGCCGGGCGGGTTGCCTTCGCCGGCCTGCAGGCTGATGCCGGGCTGGTTGCGCAGCGCGTCCTTGAGCGTGGTGACGCCCTGTTCGCGCAGCAGCTCATCGGTGAGCACGCTGGCGATGCGCGGGGTTTCCTGCAGCGGGCGCGCGTACTTGGGGCTGGCCACTTCGACGCCGCGGAAGCCTTCGACCTCGACCGCGGGCAGCGTGTCCGGAACGGCCTGGGCCGGGTCCGGCGCGGGGCCCGGCGAGGCGGGCGGCACGTCCTGCGCGAGGCTCAGGGGCGAGGCGAAGGCGGCGGCGACCGCCAGGGCAAGGGCGCGACAACGCATGGGCGAACGTCCGGAACGTGGAAGCAGCGCATGTTAGGCAGGATGCGAATCAATTGCAATTGCATCTTGGCGCTTGCCCGCCGCGCCGCATGCCCTTCCCAGGCGGGGCGGGCCGGCGGCCGGGGCGACGGGCGCCTTACAGCTTGAGGTGGGTGGTGACGCGGACGGTGGCGGGCAGCAGGTCGGTGTCGGCCCAGTCGCCGGTGCCGACGCCGAAGGCCAGCCGGTCCACCGTCGCCTCGCCCTGCAGGGCGGGGGCGGCGCCGCCGGTCCAGCGGAAACGCAGCGGCACCGGCTTGCTGATGCCGCGCAGGGTCAGCGTCCCGGCGGCCTCGAACCGGCCATCGGCCAGCGCGGTGCAGGCGGTTGCGCGCCAGGTGGCGCTGCCCTGGCGGGCGCTGTCGAAGAACTCGGGCGCCTGCAGCATCTCGTCGCGCTCTTCGACGCCGGTGTCGGCGCCCGCCAGCGTGACCTGCACGTCGAAGCGGCAGGCCTGCGGCGCCGACGGGTCGAAACTCACCGCCGCCGTGAAGCGCGGGAAGCGGCCTTCGAAGGCTTCGCCCATGTATTCGGCGGCGAAGGCCAGGGTCGAGCCTTCCCGCGCGGTGTAGTCGGCGGCCGCGGCGGCCGCGGGCGCCACCAGGAGGGCAGGCACGAGGGCCAGGAATGCTCGGGTCATCACGGGGTCTCCGTCGGGGCGGCGGGGGAAGGTTCGGGTTCGCGCAGGCCCGGCGTCATGCGCGCCAGCGTGCGATCGCGGTCGAAGTAGTGATGCTTCAGGGCGGCTGCCGCATGCAGGGCCACCACCACCGCCAGGGTGTAGAACATCCAGGTGTGCGCGGCGCCCGCGAAGGCCTTGAGCTCGGCATCGCGCCCGGCCAGGGCCGGCAGCTTGAACAGGCCGAACCACTGCAGCGGGAAGCCCGAGGCCGAGTTGTACAGCCAGCCCGAGAGCGGCATCGCCAGCAGCAGCGCATACAGCAGCCCGTGCGTGCCCTGCGCCACCGCCGATTGCCAGCGCGGCGTGCCCGGCACCGGCGCAGGCACGCCCCCCCCCCCGCGCCCGAGCAGCCGCAGCCGGGTGAGCGCGAGCAGGGTCAGGCCCACGCTCTTGTGCAGGGCATAGACCTGGATCTTGGTCGGGGAGTTGGGCAGTTCCTGCATCAGCAGGCCCACGACCACCAGGCCCAGCACCATCAGCAGGGTGAGCCAATGCAGGCCGATGCTGATCCAGCCCCAGCGGTCACTCGTGTTGGTCAGCGGCATCGTCGGGCTCCTGGTCGGGGGTGTCGGCGCCGGCGCGGGCGCGGGTGGCTTCGGCTTCGATCCACAGCTCCACCTCCTGGCCGACCACGTTGGGCCAGCCGGTCATGCCGAAGTCGCGGCGGTCGAGCCGGGCGGTGGCGGAAAAGCCGGCCGTGCGGCGGAAGGTGAGCGGATGCCTGGCGAGGGCGTTGAGGGTGACTTCGAGCACCACTTCCCGAGTGACGCCGCGCAGGCTCAGGGCGCCCGTGACGCGGGCGCGGCCCTCGCCCGCGGGTTCGACCCGCAGCGAGCGGAATCGCGCCACGGGGTGGCGTTCGGCGTCGAGGAAACCGCGGCCGAGCACGCGCCGGTTCCAGTCGGCATCGCCCAGGTCCAGGCGCGCCAGCGGCAGCTCGACCTCGAGCCTGGCGCTGGCCCAATCGTCGGGATCGAAGTGCAGCCGGCCCTGGGCACCCGACATGGTGCCCAGGGCCCGCGAGAAGCCGGCGTGGTCGATGCGGAAC
>JAYRTA010000285.1:0-3449 GCA_041919875.1 Arenimonas sp. | reverse complement strand
CGACCTTCGCCCGCCCGCCTGGGACGGCCCGCGCGGCATCGAGGCCCTGCTGCGCGGCCTCACCCGCTTCGGCTGGGAGCCCTACGAGGAGAAGGGCAAGCTGATCGCGCTGACCAAGGACGGGGCCTCGGTGACGCTCGAGCCGGCCGGCCAGCTCGAGCTCAGCGGCGCGATGCTGGAAACCATCCACCAGACCTGCTGCGAGACCAGCGCGCACCTGCGCGAGGTCAAGACGGTGGGCGACGAGCTGGGCCTGGGTTTCCTGGGCATGGGTTTCCAGCCCAAGTGGCGCCGCGACGAGATGCCCTGGATGCCCAAGGGCCGCTACAGGATCATGCGCGAGTACATGCCCAAGCGCGGCAACCTGGGCCTGGACATGATGACCCGCACCTGCACGGTGCAGGTCAACCTGGACTTCCGCGACGAAGCGGACATGGTGAAGAAGTTCCGCGTTTCGCTGGCGCTGCAGCCGATCGCCACCGCGCTGTTCGCCGACTCGCCCTTCACCGAGGGCAAGCCCAACGGCTACCTCAGCTACCGCTCGCACATCTGGACCGACACCGACCCGGACCGCACGGGCATGCTCGACTTCGTGTTCGAGGACGGCTTCGGCTACGAGCGCTACGTGGACTACCTGCTCGACGTGCCGATGTACTTCAGCTACCGCGGCGGCGAATACCTGGACCTGAGCGGGCGCTCGTTCCGCCGCTTCCTCGAGGGCCGGCTTGAAGAACTGCCGGGCCAGCGGCCGACGATGCGCGACTGGGCCGACCACATGACCACCGCCTTCCCCGAGGTGCGCCTGAAGAAGTACCTGGAGATGCGCGGCGCCGACGGCGGCCCCTGGAACCGCCTGTGCGCGCTGCCGGCGTTCTGGACCGGCCTGCTGTACGACGACGCGGCCCTGGACGCGGCCTGGGACCTGGTGAAGGACTTCAGCCGCGCCGAGCGCCACGCGCTTCGCGATGGCGTGCCGCGGCATGCGCTCAAGCTGCCCTTCCGCGGCGGCACCGTGCGCGAGCTGGCGCTGGAGGCGCTGAAGATCTCCGGCCATGGCCTGGCGCGGCGCGCGCGGCTCAATGCCACCGGCGCCAGCGAGGCGGTGTTCCTGGAGCCGCTGCTGGAGTTCGCCTTGGCCAACGAGACGCCGGCCGAGCGCAAGCTGGCGCTGTTCCACGGCGCCTGGGGCGGGAGCGTGGATCCGGTGTTCAGGGAGTTCGCGTACTGATGGCCGCGCAGAAGGCCGACTGGTTCCGCGCCAATGATCCGCGGGTGGAGCAGCTCGACCGCCTGCTCGAGCAGCGCGCGGTGCCGTTCGGCGGCCTGGGCCTGGAATCGCTCGATGGTTTCCTGAGCGCGCTGGCGGTGGGGCCGGTGCCCGAATCGCTGGACGACTGGTTCCCGGCGGTCTGGGGCAAGGCGCCGCCGCGCTGGGAAGGCGCCGCCGACGAAGCCGGGGCGAAGGCGCTGCTGTCCCTGGCCTGGGAGAGCGTGCGCAAGCCGGACGAGGACTACACGCTCGAGGACGCCCTGCTGTGGTGGCTGCCGGACGAGCCGGATGCGGAGCACGGCGACGACGTCGACATCGGCGCGGCCTGGGCCGGTGGCTTCCTGCAGGCGATGGAGCGGCACGGCGAGGCTTGGGATGCCTGGATCGCCAAGGACGACTGGATCGGCGAGGTCGAGGCCTACCTCGACGGCCTGGCGGTGGGCAGCTACCCGGCGGAAGAGGACGGCGGGGCCCCGGTGCCGCTCACCTACCGCGAGCGCCTGGAGATCTTCGCCAGCCTGCCCGACATGCTGCACGACCTGTACTGCCACCGCCTCGAATCCCTTACCCCCCGCGCCCCGGTCCGCCGCGCCGCGACCCCCGACCGCAACGCCCCCTGCCCCTGCGGCAGCGGCCGCAAATCCAAAAAATGCTGCACCCCCTGAAAATGGGGTCAGACGGTATTAACGTTTGCATCGCGCGTTTGAAGCGTTAATACGGTCTGACCCCATTTTTGGTGTGAGTGACGTGGACGAGAGCTTGCGCGACATCGACCTGCCTGCCACCGACGCGCTGCTGCGCGACGACGTGCGGCGCCTGGGCGCCCTGGTAGGGGAGATCCTGGCCGAACAGGTCTCGCCGGCCTTCCTCGCGGAGGTCGAGACCCTGCGGGTCGCGTCCATCCGCCGCCGCGAGGCCGGTGAACCGATCGATGCCGTCGCCGATCGGCTGCGCGGCCTGCCGCTCGACCAGGCCGAACGCCTCGTGCGTGCCTTCGCCGCCTACTTCCAGGCCGTCAACCTCGCCGAGCGGGTCCACCGCATCCGCCGCCGCCGGGATTACCAGCGCCTCGAGGGCGCGCCCCAGCCCGGCGGCCTCGAAGACGTGCTGCGCCAGCTGCGCGACGACGGCGTGCCGGCCGCCGAGATCGCCGCGCTGATCGCCCGCCTGCGGATCGAGCCGGTCTTCACCGCCCATCCCACCGAGGCCGTCCGCCGCGCGCTGCTCGACAAGGAAGCCGACGTCGTTCGCTGCCTGGTCGAGGACATCGACCGCGGGTTGACGCCGCAGGAGCGCCGCGCCGACCTCGAGCGCATGCGCCTGGCCCTGTCGGTGAGCTGGCAGACCAACGAAACCCCGCCCGAGAAGCCCAGCGTCGCCGACGAGTTCGAACACGTCGCGTTCTACCTGTCCGACGTGCTTTACCGCGTGCTGCCGGTCTTCCACGAAGTGTTCCAGGACGCACTCGAACGCGCCGGCCTGGCCCCGGTCGACCTGCCGCCGGTGCTGGGTTTCGGCTCCTGGGTCGGTGGCGACATGGATGGCAACCCCAATGTCGGCGCGGACACCATCGCCGCCACGCTCGCCGGCCAACGCGCCCAGGTACTGGCCAACTACCGCCGCGACCTGGCGCACCTGGGCGACGTGCTGAGCCAGGGCCTGGGGCGCGTGCAGGTGGCGCCGGAGTTGCTCGCGCGTTGCGATCGTTACGCCGCGCAGCTGCCCAAGGCCGCCGCCCGCCTCAAGCCGCGCCACGCCGACATGCCCTACCGGCGCTTCACCGCCCTGGCCGCGGCGCGCCTGGCCGCCACCGCCGCCGACAAGCCCGGCGCCTACCGCGACGCGGCGGAATTCCTCGACGACCTGCGCCTGGTCGAACGCAGCCTGGCCGAACACAAGGGCGAGCACGCCGGCGGCTTCGCCGTGCGCCGCCTGCGCCGCCGCGCCGAGGCCTTCGGCTTCCACCTCGCCACGCTCGACCTGCGCCAGGAATCGAGCCAGCACGACGCCGCCCTGGCGGCACTGCTCGATGACGAGCAATGGCCCGGTCGTCCCTGGCGCGAGCGCGCCGCGCGCCTGCGCGACCTGCTCGGCACGCCGGCCGTGGCCGCGCCCGACGCCGACGCGGCCGGGCGCGTGCTCGCCGTCTTCCGCACCGTCGCCGACGCCCTGCCGCGCT
>JAYRTA010000284.1:0-3450 GCA_041919875.1 Arenimonas sp. | reverse complement strand
GCCGGATTCAGGTCCACGCCGACGATCATGTCCGCGCCGGCCAGGCGCAGGCCCTGGATGACGTTCAGGCCGATGCCGCCCAGGCCGAACACCACGGCCTTGCAGCCGACCTCGGCCCTGGCCGTGTAGATCACCGCGCCGATGCCGGTGGTGACGCCGCAGCCGATGTAGCAGACCTTGTCGAAGGGCGCGTCCTCGCGGATCTTCGCCAGCGCGATCTCCGGCACCACCGTGTACTGGGCGAAGGTGGACGTGCCCATGTAGTGCAGCACCGGGCGGCCGTCGAGGCTGAAGCGGCTGGAGCCGTCGGGCATCAGGCCCTGGCCCTGGGTGGAGCGGATCGCCTGGCAGAGGTTGGTCTTGGGGTTGAGGCAGTACTCGCACTGCCGGCATTCCGGCGTGTACAGCGGGATGACGTGGTCGCCCTTCTTCAGCGTCGTCACGCCCGGGCCCACGTCCACCACCACGCCCGCGCCCTCGTGGCCCAGGATCGCGGGGAACAGGCCCTCGGGATCGGCGCCCGACAGCGTGAACTCGTCCGTGTGGCAGACGCCCGTGGCCTTGATCTCGACCAGCACTTCGCCGAAGCGCGGCCCCTCGAGGTCCACGGTTTCGATGCTCAGCGGGGCTCCGGCCTTCAGGGCGACGGCGGCTTTGACTTTCATGAGCGGCTCCGGGGATGGCTGGCGCACAGGGTAACCCGGTGCGCGCCGCGGGCGCTTGCCGGGCCGCGAAGACCGGCGCCGGCCGGTCCGCCCCGCGCGGACTCAGCGCGGCTCGGCGGGCAGGCGCGCCTGCGCGCGGCCCAGGCGCCAGGCGCCGGCGACCAGGCCGCCCGCCACCAGCATGCCCACGCCGAACACCACGACCGAACCCAGCGAGGCCAGGGCCTTGTGGCTCCAGACGAAGAACAGGTCGCCGAACCGGTAGACCGCGGTGTCGATCACCGCCTTGGCCTTGTAGCGGATCTCGCGGTCCACGCGCGTATAGATGGTCTCGCGGGCCGGCTTGGCCAGCGAGAACTCGCCGGCGCGGGTGGCGATCTGCACCAGCGCCACCAGGAAGGGCAAGGGCGAGGCAGTCAGGGCCGCGAAGCCCAGCAGGATGGCCACGGCCGGGATCATCAGCACCGGCCCGACGCCATAGCGCAGCAGCAGCATCCGGGTGAGGAAGACCTGCACCAGGATCGTCACCAGGTTGATGGCCAGGTCGATGTTGGCGTAGTAGGCCGTGCGCGCGGCATCGTCCGGGAAGAACTGGCGCGCGATCGCCGCCTGTTCGTTGTAGAGCAGCGTGCCCACGCCCACCCCGAAGAACATCACCATCGCCATCGCCCGCAGCAGCGGTTCGTCGCGCACCAGCCGCAGGCCGGCCAGGATGCTGCCGCCCATCGCGTCCTCGGCCTTGCCCTGCCCGCGCGACTGCTCGCGCAGCCGGGCCCAGTGGCCAAGGCGGGTGATGCAGACGATGCAGGCCACCAGCAGGGCCGCCGAGACCAGTAACAGGTTGGGCACGCCGATGCTGCCCACCAGCGCCGTCGTGATCAGCGGCCCGGTGAAGCCGCCGACGGTGCCGCCCGCGGCGATGAAGCCATACAGGCGCTTGGCCTCGGCATCGGTGTAGATGTCGGCCATGAACGACCAGAACACCGAGACCGCGAACAGGTTGAACACCGCCACCCAGATGAAGAACGCGGCCCCGCGCCCCGGCACTTCGCGCCCGAACAGGAAATAGAAGCCCAGCAGGCAGGCCACGAACAGCAGGTAGAGCACCGGCAGGAAGACCCGGCGCGGGAAGCGGCTCACCAGCGCGCCGTAGGCCGGCTGCAGCAGCACCATCGCGACGAAGGTGCCGGTGAACAGCAGCTGCAGCGTCAGGCCGCCGAGGTCCCAGCCGCGGGCCGTCGCCCAGTCCACCATGACCGCCGGGAACACCGCCTGCACGTCGGCCGAGGCGCCCATCGCATCACGTACCGGCCGCAGCACGTAGTAGCCGGTGAGCAGGCAGAAGAAATACAGGAAGGACCAGGCCAGCGGCGGGAACTCCCGCAGCGCCCCGCGCAGGTGGTCGAACCGGCCGGGACGGTCTGGCGTGTCGGTCATGGGCCGGCATCCTGCGGGCATCCGGGCCGGGCAGGCAAGTCGGGCCTCCGGGCACGCACCGTCCGGACAGTGATGCTGTCCACGGTTCGCGCGCCCGGACATCGGCCCCGAGTGTTTACTCTAGACCACGGGCCTACCGTCGCCCGGTCATCGAAGAAAGAGCAGCGCGTGTACGACTACATCATCGTGGGGGCCGGCTCGGCCGGCTGCGTCCTCGCCAACCGCCTGAGCGAAGACCCGGATTGCCGCGTCCTGCTGCTCGAGGCCGGCCCGCGCGACTGGCATCCCTTCATCCACATGCCCGCCGGCCTGGCCAAGCTGGTGGGCAAGAAGGGCGTGAACTGGGACTACAGCACCGACCCCGAGCCCGCCCTGGGCGGCCGCCAGCTGTGGTGGCCGCGCGGCAAGGTGCTGGGCGGCTCCAGCTCCATCAACGCGATGTGCTACATCCGCGGCCATGCCCGCGACTACGACGAGTGGGCGTCCCTGGGCGCCGACGGCTGGGACTGGAACACGGTGCTGCCGTATTTCCGCCGCAGCGAGGGCAACCAGCGCGGCGCCAGCGAGTTCCACGGCGGCGACGGCCCGCTGGGCGTGTCCGACCCGCGCCACAAGAACCCGCTGTCGGAAGCCTTCCTGGACGCCGCCCGCCAGGCCGGCCACGACCTCACTGACGACTTCAACGGCGCCCGCCAGGAAGGCTTCGGCTGGTACCAGACGACCACCCGCGACGGCGCCCGCAGCTCCAGCGCCCGCGCCTACCTGCGCCCCGTGCGCGGCCGGCCCAACCTCACCGTGGTCACCGGCGCGCTGGCGCACCAGGTCAGTTTCGAGGGTGATCGCGCCAACGGCGTGGTGTACTCCGCCGGCGGCCGGGCCTACTGCGAGGGCGCGGCGCGCGAGGTGATCCTCAGCGGCGGCGCGCTCAACTCGCCCCAGCTGCTGATGCTCTCGGGCATCGGCCGGGCCGAGGACCTGCACCGCCACGGCATCGCCGTGCGCGCCGACCTGCCGGGCGTGGGCGCCAACCTGCACGACCACCTCGACGTCTGCACCCTGCAGCGCTGCACCCAGGGCCTGAGCTACGACGGCCTGAGCGACGCCGCGGTCGCCTTCCGCTACTACCTGATGGGCCGCACCGGCCCGGGCGCCAGCAACATCGCCGAGGCCGGCGGCTTCCTGCGCAGCGCCCTGGCCGAGGACGAACGGCCCGACCTGCAGTTCCACTTCGTGCCGGCCCAGCTCGACGACCACGGCCGCCACCGCCTGCCCGGCAACGGCTACACCTTGCACGCCTGCGGCCTGCGCCCGCGCAGCCGCGGGCCGGCGTGGCGGGGCAGCCCCCCCC
>JAYRTA010000283.1:0-3465 GCA_041919875.1 Arenimonas sp. | reverse complement strand
CCGATTCGGCGATTTCCTGGGAGATCCCGTGCACCCGCCCGAAATAATTGAACGTGCCCTGCGGCAGCACGGCGAAGGGCACGCCCGCCCCCGGGATCGCCTGGGCGACCGCGTTCAGGGTGCCGTCGCCGCCGGCCGCCACTACCACGCCACCGGCCTGGCGGGCCTGGGCGACGGCCTGTTTCGCGGTCGCAGGCAGGTCGCGCGGATGCTCGACCTTGAGGAATTCCACGCGGCGGCCGGCGCCCTCGAGCACCTCGCGCACGGTGGCGATCGCCTCGTCGGCCGACTGCCGGCCGGAACCGGCATTGATCACCACGAAGAACGGGGCGTCGGGCGCGAGCACGGGCATCGGCGTCATGGACATGGCCGCGACCCTAGCCCGGGTCGCGTGAGCGCGGCATTAAGGCCGCCGCCTGGCCCGGAAACGACGAAGCCCGCCGATGGGCGGGCTTCGAAGGGATGGTGCCGGAAACAGGAGTCGAACCTGCGACCTACGCATTACGAATGCGCCGCTCTACCAACTGAGCTATTCCGGCACGCAAGGGCGCGGATTCTAGGGCCCCGGGCCGACTCCGGTCAATTGACGACCTGGATGCGCAGCTCCTTGGGCAGGGCGAACACCACGTCCTCGGGCTTGCCCTCCAGCTCGCGCAGGCCGTCGGCGCCCAGTTCGCGCAGGCGCTGGATCACGCCCTGCACCAGCACCTCGGGCGCCGAAGCGCCGGCGGTGACGCCCACGGTCGCCGCTCCCGCCAGCCAGGCCGGGTCGATGTGGCCGGCGCCGTCGATCAGGTAGGCGCGCGCGCCCTGCTTTTCGGCCAGTTCGCGCAGGCGGTTGGAATTGGAGCTGTTCACCGAGCCCACCACCAGCACCACCTGGCACTGGCCGGCCAGCAGGCGCACGGCGTCCTGGCGGTTCTGGGTGGCGTAGCAGATGTCGTCGTGCTTCGGCCCCTGGATGGCCGGGAAACGCGCCTGCAGGGCGGCGATGATTTCGCGGGTGTCGTCCACGCTCAGCGTGGTCTGGGTGGTGTAGGCCAGGTTGTCCGGCTGGGTGGGTTGCAGCGTGGCGACGCCGGCGACGTCTTCCACCAGGTGGATGTGGTTGTGGCCGTGTTCGCGCCGCCACTGGCCCATCGTCCCCTCGACCTCGGGATGGCCGGCATGGCCGATCAGCACCACGTCGCGGCCGGCGCGGCAGTGGCGCGCGACCTCGATGTGCACCTTGGTCACCAGCGGGCAGGTGGCGTCGAACACCTTCAGGCCGCGGCGCTCCGCCTCGGCACGCACGGCCTGGGAGACGCCGTGGGCGCTGAAGATCACGGTGGCGCCCGCCGGCACCTCGTCCAGTTCCTCGACGAAGACGGCGCCGCGCTGGCGCAGGTCCTCGACCACGAAGCGGTTGTGCACCACCTCGTGGCGCACGTAGATCGGCGCCCCCAGGGACTCGATCGCGCGGTTGACGATTTCGATGGCGCGGTCGACGCCGGCGCAGAAGCCACGGGGATTGGCGAGCAGGATGTCCATGGCCGGATTATCCGCCCTTGCCGGCCGGCCGGGCCGGGGAAAAGCTGAACAGCACCAGGGCGATCGCGCCGCCGACGATGGCCGCATCGGCCACGTTGAAGGCCGGCCAGTGGTAAGTGCCGTAGTACCAGTCCACGAAATCCACCACGTGGCCCAGGCGCAAGCGATCGATCACATTGCCGAGCGCGCCGGCGATGATCAGCGCCGCCGGCAGCGCGTTGCGCCAGTCGCCGCGCGGAGTGAGGCGCAGCCAGGCCAGCATGGCGCCGCTGACGGCGAAGGCCAGCACGGCGAAGAACCAGCGCTGCCAGCCGCCGGCATCGGCCAGGAAGCTGAAGGCCGCGCCGGTGTTGTAGGTCAGCGTCCAGTTCCAGAAACCCTCGATCACCGGCACCGGCTGGCGGAACACCAGGGTGGCCTCGGCCCAGTGCTTGCTCCACTGGTCCAGGGCCAGCACCGCCACGGTGAGCCCCAGCCAGGGCAGCGCGCCCGGGCGCGGCGGATGGCGCCAGGCGGCGCGGAAGGCGGCGAATTGCGCGCGCAGGCCGGCCATCAGAAGAACCGCCGGGTTTCGCCGGCGCCGTTGACGTTCTCGACGCAGCGGCCGCACAGGCCCGGATCGCCGGCAAAGGAGCCGACCTCGGGGCGGTAGTGCCAGCAGCGCACGCACTTGCCGTGCGCGGATGCCGCCGCGCCCACCTTCACGCCCTCGCCCACCGAGAGCGACAGGCGCGAGGTGATGAAGAAGAAGCGCAGCTCGTCGGCGACCGGCGCCAGGCGGGCATGCGTGGCGGCATCGACCTGCAGGTCCACCTCGGCCTCGAGCGAAGCGCCGATGGCGCCGCCGGCGCGCATCGGCTCGAGCACCTTGGCCACGGCCTCGCGCAGCTCCAGCAGGCGGGTGAAATCCTCGGCCGACAGCGCCGCGCCCGCCGGCATCGCCTGCAGGCCCTCGTACCAGGTCGCGAACAGCACGTGGCCCTCGCGATCGCCGGGCAGGTGCTGCCAGATCTCGTCGGCGGTGAAGCTCAGCACCGGCGCGATCCAGCGCACGAAGGCCTCGGCGATCCGGAACATCGCGCTCTGGGCCGAGCGACGGCCGTGGCTGTCGCGCGGCATGGTGTAGAGGCGGTCCTTGGTCACGTCCAGGTAGACCGCGCCCAGGTCGTTGGTGCAGTAGTTCTGCACCGCCGCCACCACGGCCGCGAAATCGTAGTCGCGGTAGCTGGCCTCGATCTGGCGCTGAAGTTCGAAGGCGCGGTGCACGGCCCACTGGTCGAGCAGCAGCAGCTGGTCATTGGGCAGCAGGTGCGCGGCCGGATCGAAGCCGTGCAGGTTGCCCAGCAGGAAGCGCGCGGTGTTGCGGATGCGGCGGTAGCCGTCGGCGGTGCGCTTGAGGATGTCGTCGGAGACGGACATCTCGTTGCGGTAGTCGGTGGACGCCACCCACAGGCGCAGCACGTCGGCGCCCAGGGAATCGTTGACCTTCTGCGGTTCCACCACGTTGCCGATGGACTTGGACATCTTGCGGCCCTGCGCGTCCACGGTGAAGCCATGGGTCAGCACGGCCTTGTAGGGCGCCACGCCGTCCATCGCCACGCCGGTGAGCAGGGAGCTCTGGAACCAGCCGCGGTGCTGGTCCGAGCCTTCCAGGTACAGATCGGCCGGCTTGCCCAGGCCCTCGCCCGCGCGCGCCGCCAGCACCGCCTCGTGGGTGACGCCGGAATCGAACCAGACGTCCAGGATGTCGGTGATCTTGTGGTAGCCGGCCGCCTCGGCGCCCAGCAGGTCGGCCGGGTCGAGGGCGAACCAGGCGTCGGTGCCCTGCTCGGCCACGCGGTCGGCGACCGCGCGCATCAGTTCGACCGAACGCGGATGCGGCTCGCCGGTGATGTTGTGCACGAACAGCGCGATCGGCACGCCCCAGGTGCGCTG
>JAYRTA010000282.1:1068-3468 GCA_041919875.1 Arenimonas sp. | reverse complement strand
CTACGGCGTGGCCACGGGCGCGATCATCGCCAAGGCAGGGCCGGGAATGCGGACCGTGCGGCGAACGGAGTCGCCCGGCTACTACTGGACCGTGATCGCCCTCTACGCGGCCCTGGCCGTGGCCCTGTGCACCGTTTTCTGAGCCCGGCGAGGCCCGTGGCATGATGCGGCCGACCCCCGGCCCCGGCCTGCCCATGCCCGACAACGCCATCAACCTGCGCGAGAAGCTCTCCCGGTTCTCCGAACACTGGTCGCCACGGGTGGTGGCCGAGATGAACGACTACCAGTTCAAGCTGGCCAAGGTGCTGGGCGAGTTCGTGTGGCACGCGCACGCCGACACGGACGAGGTGTTCATCGTGATCGAGGGCGAGCTGGTGCTGGAGTTCCGCGACAAGGCGGTGCCGCTGGCGGCGGGCGAGATGTACGTGGTGCCGCGCGGGGTGGAGCACCGGCCGGTAGCAGCGCGCGAATGCAGCGTGCTCCTGGTCGAGCCACGCGGCGTGGTCAACACCGGCGAAGCCGGCGGCGCCCACACCGCGCCCAACGACGTCTGGGTCTAGCGCCGCATGCGTTCCGCCGACTGGTCGTCCATCCCTTTCCCTGCCATCGCCGGGCTGCCCCGGACCACGTCAAATAGGACACGCGAATGAGCGAAACCCGCCGACCCCTGGTGCTGCGCCCCGGCGAAGGCCGGGCCTATGCGATGGGCGGGATGTCCGCCGTGTTCAAGGCCGATGGCGACGAAGCGGCGAACCGGTACTCGATTTCCGAGTGGTGACTCGAGCCGCATACGCAGGGCCCGGGCGCGCATTCGCACGAGGAAGACGATGTCTTCTACGTGCTCGAGGGCACGATGAGCTTCCTCATCGCCGGCGAGTGGGTGGACTGCCCGGCCGGCTCGTTCGTGCTGGCGCCGGGTGGCAGCACGCACGATTTCCAGAACCGCGGCCCGGTGCGCGCCGGCGCCCTGAACATCTCGGCGCCGGGCGGCTTCGAGAAGAACATGGGGATGATCGTGGACTGGTTCGCGCGAAACCCGCCGGGGCGCGCGGGCTGATCGGGCGGCATCACCCGCGTTGGCCGGCGCTTCAGAACGCCGCGTCGTGTCCGTCGGTTTCCAGCGTGCGCACCCGCTTTGCGTCGCGGCGCTCCTCGGCCAGACGACGCACCAGCTCGCGTACGCGGCCGGCGTCGCGGATGTAGTGCATGTGGATCTCGGGCGTGGAGGCGTCCGAGGTGAACAGCACGATCTCGCCCAGGCCGAACAGGCGCTCGAACAGGTTCTGCTCGAGCCGGGTGTCGCGCACGCGGTAGAGCTCGAGGTCCTCGGTGACGCGGTTGAAGACGCCGCGGCGCGTGCTCAGGCGCTGGTTGGTGAGCGTGTACACGGTGTTGCGCGTCACCAGCCAGCGCCAGATCGCCCAGGGAATGGGGATCAGCAGCAGGCAGGCGATGAACCAGCCCAGGTTCTCGACCTGGGAGGGGGTGTCGGTCCACTCGATGCGTTCGTCGGTCATGGCCTTGCCGGTCGCGTTCAGTCGGAGACCTGCGCGATCCAGTCCTCGAGGTTGTAGTAGTTGGTGACGCGGGCGATGCGCCCGTCGCGGATGTCGAAGAAGGCGCCGCCGGGCAGCACGTATTTTTGGCCCTTCGCCGGCGGCAGGCCGGTGTCGTCGGCCAGGTACTCGCCGTGTACCACGTACTCGGCGGCCACGCGGTCGCCATTGTGGTTGGCCATCACCACGATGTCCTTGAGCTGCTCGCGGTAGCAGCGGTCCATGCGCTGCAGGAAGGCGGTGAAGGCGGGCTTGCCGGTTTCGCGGCCGCCCTGGTTCACGTCGTGCGCGACGTCCTCGGCGAGCAGGGCCAGCATGGCCGGGCGGTCGCCCCGGTTGAAGGCGGCGTAATAGGCCAGCACCAGTTCGGTGGCGCGGTCCGCGGCGCGGGTGCCATCCACGATCATGCTCATCGGGTCTCCAACCAGGGCAGGCGGGCCAGGTCCACGTTGCCGCCCGACAGGATAAGGCCGACGCGGCGGCCGGCGAAATGGTCCCGATGCCGCAGCACCGCGGCCAGCACGGTGGCGCAGGAGGGTTCGATGACGATCTTGAGCCGTTCCCAGGCCAGGCGCATGGCCGCCACCACCTCGGCCTCGTCCACCAGCAGCACCCGGGCCTGGTGCCGGCGCATCAGTTCGAGGTTGGGTTCGCCGACGGTGGCGCGCAGCCCGTCGCAGATCGTGTCGGGCACGATGTCGGTGACCCGGTGGCCCCGGCGCAGGGATTCGAAGGCGTCGGCGGCGCCCTCGGGCTCGGCGCCGAACACCGCCAGGCCGTCGCCGCCGCGCGCGCGGGCCGTGACCAGCGTGCCGCCCAGCAGCCCGCCGCCCCCCCCCGGCGC
>JAYRTA010000282.1:0-1058 GCA_041919875.1 Arenimonas sp. | reverse complement strand
TCTACGGGCGCGACCAGGGCATCGAGCGGGCCGGCTTCCGCCAGCAGCTCCAGCGCCGCGGTGCCCTGGCCGGCGATCACGCGGGCGTCGGCGTAGGGATGCACGAGCGTGGCGCCGGTGTCGGCCTGCACGCGCGCGGTGGCGTCCTCGCGCGCAGCCAGGGTGGGGGCGCAGCGGTGCAGCACGGCACCGAAGGCCTCGATGGCCGCGAGCTTGCTGGCCACCGCGCCTTCGGGCACGACCACGTGGCAGGGAATGCCGCGTTCGCGCGCGGCCAGGGCCAGGGCGGCGCCGTGGTTGCCGGAACTGTGGGTGACGACGCCGCGGGCGGCGGTGGCGTCATCGAGCGACATCACCGCATTGCAGGCGCCGCGGAACTTGAAGGCGCCCACGCGCTGGAAGTTCTCGCACTTGAAGTGCAGCTGCGCCCCGGCCAGCGCGTCCAGCGAGCGCGAGCGCAGCACGGGCGTGCGCTGGGCGTGCGGGGCGATGCGGGCGGCCGCGGCCAGCACGTCGTCGAAGGTGGGCAGTGCGTCGGTCATGGCGGTCCTCGGGGGGCGCCAGCCTAGCAGCCGGGCGCGTCGCCGGGGACGTTCAGATCGGCCGTGCTAGCCTTGCCGCCCTGTTGCAGACCCCCGGTTTCCGAAGCATGACCGCACCCCGCGAGGACGGCCACGTCCATCTCGCCGATTACCTGCCGCCGGCCTGGCGGATTCCCCGCGTCGCCCTGGTGTTCGAACTCGATCCCGCCCGGACCCGGGTCGAGGCCACGCTCGAGCTCGAGCCGGACCCGGCCCGGCCGGTCCAGCCCCTGGAACTCGACGGCGAAGGCCTGGAACTGCTGGAGATCGCCCTCGACGGCCGGCCGCTGTCCCCGCACGAATACAGCTACGACGGCCAGCGCCTGCAGGTGCACGCCGCGCGCGCCGCCTGCCGCCTGCACACCGTGGTGCGCATCCAGCCGACGCAGAACACCCGCCTGGAAGGCCTCTACGCCAGCGGCCCGCTGCTGTTGACCCAGTGCGAGGCCCAGGGCTTCCGGCGCATCACCTTCCTGG
>JAYRTA010000281.1:0-3476 GCA_041919875.1 Arenimonas sp. | reverse complement strand
CCCGGCCCGACGCGCTTCGAGTGCATGGATTACGCCACGGTGGCCACGGCGCCGGCGGCCCTGGGGCGCTTCGATGCCATTGCGTGCAATTTCGCCCTGCTCGACCGCGACCTGGGCCCGCTGCTGCGCGGGCTGCAGGCGATGTGCGCGCCCGGCGCCGTGCTGGTGATCCAGACGGTGCACCCCTGGACCGCCTGCGGCGACGCCCCGTACGCGCCCGGCTGGCGCACCGAAGCCTTCAGCGCCTTCGGTGACGGATTCGCCGCACCGATGCCGTGGTACTTCCGTCGGGTCGAAGACTGGCTGGCGCTGCTGGCGGACACCGGCTGGCGCCTGCGCGCGCTGCACGAACCGCAGGCGCCCGATGGCACGCGCCCGCTTTCGCTGCTGCTGGTGGCCGGGCGGGCCGAGGGCCCGGACTAACCGCGGCTGCCCTTGAGCCGGGCCAGGGCGCGGTTGATGGCCTCGTCGCCTTCGATCACTTCGCCCTGGGCGAAACCGTCCGCACGCTCGTCGTCGCCGCGCAGGTGGCCGGGCAGGTCCTGTTCGCGCAATCCGCGCGCGGCGGCGCCGCGCAGGGTGATGTCGGGGGCGATGCCGCGGGCCTGGATCGAACGGCCCTTGGGCGTGTAGTAGCGCGCGGTGGTGAGCTTGACCGAATCGCCGTTCTCCAGCGGCACCACGGTCTGCACCGAGCCCTTGCCGAAGGTGCGGCTGCCCATCAGCGTGCTGCGGCCATGGTCGCGCAACGCGCCGGCCAGCACCTCGGCGGCGCTGGCGGTGCCGGCGTCGATCAGGGTGACGATGCCGGCGCCGCCGCTGAGGTCGCCGGCCTTGGCGTGGTAGTTGGCGTTGGCGTAGGACAGGCGGCCGCGGGTGCTGACGATCAGCCCGTCCTCGAGGAAGGCGTCGGCCACCTCCACCGCGGCATTGAGCAGGCCGCCCGGGTTGGAGCGCAGGTCGAGCACCACGCCACGCAGCTTGCCGCCCTCGGACTGGCGCGCCAGCGCGGCCAACTGCCGCCGCAGCTGCGGGGCGGTATCGGCCTGGAAGGTGCTGATGCGAAGGTAGCCGTAGCCGGGTTCGAGCAGGCGGCTGGACACGCTGGTGATCTCGATCACTTCGCGCTTCATCACCACGTCCCGCGGAAGCGCTTCGCCCGGGCGCTGGATGGTGAGCGTGATGGGGGTGCCGGCCTTGCCGCGCAAGCGCAGGCTGGCGCCGTCGGCGCCGTCTTCGCCCGGGGCGACGCCGTCGATGGCGATGATCAGGTCGCCCGCGCGCAGGCCGGCGCGCTGGGCCGGGGTGCCGTCGATCGGCGCCACCACGCGGATGCCGCGGTCGCCGCCCTGCTCGATCTCGACGCCGATGCCGACGTACTCGCCTTCGGTCTGCTCGCGCAGGGCCCCGGCCTCGTCGGCCTCCAGGTAGGCGCTGTGCGGATCGAGGTCGGAGAGCAGGCCGCGCAGGGCGGCCTTCATCAGCTGGGTGTCGTCCAGCGGCTCGACATAGGCTTCCTGGATGGCGCGATAGACCGAGACGTAGCGCTGGATTTCCTCCAGCGGCACCTGGCGCGGCACCCGCGGGGCCGGCGCGGCCGCCGCCGCGGCGGGGTCGTCCGCGACGTCCTGGGCGGGCGCCCCCACGGGCAGGACGAGGGCGAGCAGCAGGCAGGCGCGGGCGGGACGATTCATGGCGCGATTATGCCCCGCCGCCGCGCCGGCCGGGGGCCGGAAACGCCCGCCGGGCGCGGCTCAGGGCCGGAACCAGGGGCGCGGGTCCTGCGGCTGGCCGTTGCGGCGCAATTCGAAGTACAGGGCCGGCCGGCCCTGGCCGCCGGAGCTGCCGACGGTCGCGACCGGTTCGCCGGCGCGGATCCAGTCGCCGACGTCCTTGAGCAGGGCGTCGTTGAAGGCGTAGAGGCTCATCCAGCCATCGCCGTGGTCGACGATCACCAGCAGGCCGTAGCCCTTGAGCCAGTCGGAGAACGCCACCCGGCCGGGCGCCACCGCGCGCACCTCGGCGCCGGCGGTGCCGGCCACCAGCCAGCCCTCGCTGCCGCGGCCGTCGGGCAGTTTGCCGCCGAAGGCCGCCAGCACGTTGCCTGCCAGGGGCCGGGCCAACTGGCCGCGGCGGCTGGCGAAGGGGCGGGTGTCATCCACCTGGCGCGGGATGTCGGCCACGGCGTCGGTGAGGCGTTCGAGCAGGGCCAGCACGGATTTTTCGTCGCGACCGAGCGCGGCCAGGCGGGCGCTGCGGTCGGTGAAACCGGCTTCGAGCGCGGCGAGCACGGTGGCGCGCTCGGCACGCTGGGTTTCCAGCGCCGCCAGGTCGGCCTGCTGTTGCTGGCGCGCGGCCTCGAGGATCTCGCGCTGCTCGGTGATCTGGCGGGCCACGTCGGCCAGGGCCTGCAGCTCGGCCACCAGGCCGGTGATGCGTTCCTGGCGGTCGGCCTGGAAATAGCGGTGGTAGGCCAGCACGCGGGCGAGGTCGGCCATGCGGTCCTGGGCCAGCAGCAGCTTGAGCTGCTCGTGCCGGCCCAGGGCGTAGGCCGAGCGCACCAGGGCCGCCAGGGCTTCGCGCTGCTGCGCCAGGCCCGATTCCAGGGCCTGCTTGCGCCGGTCGAGGTCCTGCAGTTCCTGCTCGGCGGTGGCGATGCCGGCCTCGGTGCGGCGCAGGGCACGCACGGCGTCGGAGACCCGGGCGTCGGCCTCGCGCAGGGCCCGGGTGGCTTCGCCGCGCTCGCCCTCGGCGGCGCGGTTCTCGGCCGTGATCGCCTTGATCTGGGCGCGCAGGGCTTCGAGCTTCTGCTGGGCCTGGGCTTCCTGGCGGGCGCGGTCGTCCTGGGCAGTGGCCGTCGCCGCCGCCAGCAGCAGCGCCAGGGCGGCGGCGCCGAGGGCGCGGATCAAGCGCGCTCCAGCAGCGAGCGCCCGCTCATCTCGGCCGGCACCGGCAGGCCGAGCAGGTCGAGCATCGTCGGCGCGATGTCGCGCAAGGCGCCGCCGGCACGCAGGGCACGGGCCTGGCGGCCGACGTAGACGAAGGGCACCGGGCCGACGGTGTGCGAGGTGTGCGGCTGGCCCGTCTCCGGGTCGCGCATCATCTCCAGGTTGCCGTGGTCGGCGGTGACCAGCATCTCGCCGCCGACGGCCTCGAGCGCGGCGCGGACCGCGCCCAGGGCGTCGTCCACCGCTTCGGCCGCCTTCACCGCCGCCGCCATCACGCCGGTGTGGCCGACCATGTCGGGGTTGGCGATGTTGCACAGGATGACGTCGTGGCGCCGGGCGCGGATGTCGTCGGTGAGGCGGGCGGTGAGCTGCGGCAGGCTCATCTCCGGCTGCAGGTCGTAGGTGGCGACCTTGGGCGACGGCACCAGCGCGCGTTCCTCGCCGGCGAGCAGGTCCTCGCGGCCGCCGCTCATGAAGAAGGTGACGTGGGCGTACTTCTCGGTCTCGGCGATGCGCAGCTGGCTCAGA
>JAYRTA010000280.1:0-3478 GCA_041919875.1 Arenimonas sp. | reverse complement strand
TCGGGGTTGTCGGACTGGATGCTCATGCCGGCCATTATGGGGGCGCCCCGCCCCCCGCCCAAGCCTCAGCCCGGGCCGGTGCGCACGCGGTCGCGGCCATCGGCCTTGGCCTGGTACATGGCGCGATCGGCGGCGCGGTACAGGGCGGCGGCCTCCTGGTCCGGGTCGAAGCCGGCCACGCCGATGCTGACCGTGATCCGGATCGGGCCTTCGCGCAGGCGCAGCGGTTCGGCCGCCAGGCTGGCGCGCAGGGCCTCGGCGGCCCGGGCGGCCGCGGGGACCCCGGCGGCCGGCAGCAGCACCGCGAACTCCTCGCCGCCCAGTCGCGCCAGGTGCGCGCCCGGGTGGTCGAACACCGCTTGCATGCGCTCGCCGAAACGCGCGAGGCAGGCATCGCCGGCGTCATGGCCCTGTTCGTCGTTCACGCGCTTGAAGTGGTCCAGGTCGAGCACGAGCAGGGACAGCGGGCGGCCGTCGGCGCGCGCGGCCTCGGCCAGGCGCTCGAGCGCCTCGGAGAAATGCCGGCGGTTGGCCAGGCCGGTCAGCGCGTCGGTGCGGCTGAGCTGTTCGTACTGGTCGCGCTGGGTGCGCAGTGCCTGGTCCAGGTCGAGCTGGTGCTGGTATTCGCCGTGGCTGCGGCGGGTGATCAGGGCCAGGTAGATGGCATAGATGGCCAGGGTCAAGGCCAGGGCCGGGTCCTGCCCGGTCCAGGCCAGCACGGCCGGTGCCGGCAGGTAGACCAGGGCGACGCCGGCCAGCGCCCGGCCCAGCCGGGTGCTGAAGTTGTGCGCGAACGCCGTGGCGTAGGCGACGGTGCACAGCAGGGCCGCGGTGCGGGCCGGGGCGAACCGCGGCTCGAGAAGCACCCAGGCCAGCACGCCGGCCCACAGCGCCGCGGTGGCCATGACCACGACCCATTGCCGGTCGAGCCAGGCCAGCAGGGCCGGCGCCTCGGCGTCGGCAGCCGGGGGGGCGGGCCGGCGGCGCGCCAACGCCAGCGCGGCGAAGGCCAGCAGGACCAGCGCGCCCGTCCAGGGGTGGTGCCGGTGCACGGCGCCGAAGCCACCCACGACCAGCCAGCCCAGGACGTAGAACGCGCCGCCCATGGCCAGGCGCTGCGCGGTATCGCGGGTTTCGCGCCCGAGCCGGGCCAGTCGCGCGTCCTGTGAACTGCCGACCTGCATCCGGCATGCCCTCCGCATGCGCCGCCCCCACGGGCCGGCCCATTCTGTCACGAGGCCGCGCGGACGATGCAAAGGGCGGCGTGGAAAAAGAAAGGCCGGCACGAGGCCGGCCTTGCGCGCGGGGCGGGCGGGGCTTACTCGCTTTCCCACCACAGCCAGAAGTCGTCGCTCATGCGCTTGAAGAAGCCGCCCTCGGGCACGTCCTCCAGGGCCACGAGCGGACGCTCCGCCACCACCTGGCCATCCAGGCTGAGGCGGACGGTGCCGATGGCCTGGCCCTTGGCGACCGGCGCGCTGAGCTGGCGCGGCACGTCCATCGTCGGCACCAGGTCGGCGTAGCGGCCGCGCGGCAGGGTCACCAGCAGCGGTTCGGCCACGCCCAGGCCGACCTGTTCGGCCTCGCCGCGCCAGAGCTTGTGGTCGGCGACCTTGGCGCCGGCGGCGTACACCGCGTGGGTTTCGTAGAAGCGGAAGCCCCAGTTGAGCAGGGCCAGGTTGCCCTCCTCGCGCAGCTTGAAGCCCTCGCTGCGGCTGGCGGTGTCGATGCCCAGCACCACCGAGATCAGGCGCTGCTCGCCGCGCTTGGCCGAGGCGGCCAGGCAGTAGCCGGCCGCCGAGGTGTGGCCGGTCTTGATGCCGTCCACGCTGGCGTCCTTCCAGAGCAGGCCGTTGCGGTTCCACTGCTGGATGCCGCCGTAGGTGTATTCCTTGATCTTGTAGAGCGCGTAGTGCTCCGGGAAATCCTCGATCAGCGCGCGCGAGAGGATGGCGATGTCGCGCGCGGTCATCACGTGCCCGCTGGCGGAGAGGCCGTGGGCGTTCTCGAAGTGCGAGCCGGTCATGCCCAGGCGGCGGGCATATTCGTTCATCAGATCGACGAAGGCCGACTCGCTGCCGGCCACGTGCTCGGCGATCGCGATGGCCGCGTCGTTGCCGGACTGGATCACCAGGCCGTGCAGCACGTCGTCCAGCGGCACCTGGGAGTTGACCGCCAGCGCGCTGTAGCTGCCGTCGGTGCCGGCGCCGCCGCTGCGCCAGGCGTTCTCGCTGATGCGCACCGCATCGTCGGCCTTGACCTTGCCCGCGGCCATTTCCGCCGCCACCACGTAGGAGGTCATCACCTTGGTGATGCTGGCCGGCTCCAGCGGCTGGTCGATGTTCTCGCCCGCCAGCACCTGGCCGCTGGCGTGGTCCATCAGGATCCAGGCCTTGGCGCCCGCGGGCACCGGCGCCACCGGCATCGGCTGCGCGGCGGCGGCCGCGGCGGGCTTGGGGGCGGGCGCGGGGGCCGGCACCGGGGCCTGGGCCAGGGCGAGGCCGGCGAAGGCGGCCAGGGCGAAGGTGGCGAAACGGGAAGCGTGCATCCGGGAAACACTCCAGTCGGTCCGGCCGGCGCGACGCCGGCCCGGGAAGTCGGGGGAAAAACGGGGGCTCAGGTTAGGGCTCATTCGCTGAACACTCGCGGGCTGGGCAGGCCCAGCGCGCGGATGCGGCGGGCCACGTCGTCGGCGGCCGCCGCCGGCAGCGGACCGATGCGCACGCGCCAGAGCTTGCGGCCGTCGACCTTGATGTCGTCGATCGCGACATCGTCGATGCCGGCGTCCTCGAGCTGGCGGGCGACGCGGCGCGCGTTGTCGCGTTCGCCGTACGCGCCGGCCTGGACGATCTGGCGCGGACCGGCCAGCGACTGCCTGCCCGTCGTTTCTTCGACCCGCAGCGCCGGCTCGCGCGCCGGCGCGGGCAGGGCGGCGGCGGACTGGCCCGGCGACAGCGCCCGGACCTCGACCCGCGCCGTGCCGGTACGGTCCACGCCCAGGTGCACCGCCGCGGCGTAGCTGAGGTCGATGATGCGGCCGGCGTGGAAAGGACCGCGGTCGTTCACCCGCACCACCACGCTGCGGCCGTTGTCGAGGTTGGTGACCCGCACGACGCTGGGCAGCGGGAGGGTCTTGTGCGCGGCGCTGAAGCTGCACATGTCGTAGGGCTCGCGGCTGGACGTGAGCCGGCCGTGGAATTTCTGTCCGTACCAGGAGGCGATGCCGCGCTCGACGTAGCCCTCGGCGCTGTCCATCACCCGGTAGCTCTTGCCCAGCACGGTGTAGGGCGAGCGGTTGCCGTAGGCGGCGCGCGGCTCGTGGCGAGGCACCGGCTCGGGGATGTCGCGGGTGTCGAGCGGATGCTCGGGCGCGCTGTCGCGCACGCCCGGCGCGTACAGGCCTCCGGGGGTGTAGTCCTCGTCGCGGTGTTCGCGCACCTGGACGCAGGCCGGAGGAATACCGCCCTCGCCCGCCGCC
>JAYRTA010000279.1:0-3479 GCA_041919875.1 Arenimonas sp. | reverse complement strand
CCTGTGGTTCGAGGAGCGCGTGTTCGGGCGCCGGGTCTGCGTCACCGGCAGCAAGGGCAAGTCCACCACCACCGCGCTCATCGCCCACCTGCTGCGCGCGTCGGGCGCGCGCACCGCGCTGGCTGGCAACATCGGCCTGCCGCTGCTGGAACTGCTGGACGTGCAGCCGGCCCCCGATTACTGGGCGATCGAACTGTCCAGCTACCAGGCCGGCGAAGCCCGCGACGTCGACGTCGCGGTGGTGCTCAACCTGCATCCCGAGCACCTGGACTGGCACGGCAGCGAAGCCCGCTACTACGCCGACAAGCTGGCCCTGGTGACCCGGGCGCGGCCCCGCTTCGCCGTGCTCAACGCCGGCGACCCGCGCCTGGCCGAGCTCGAGGTGCCGGCCGAGACCCGCGTGGCCTGGTTCAACCACGCCGATGGCTGGCACCTGCACGAACACACCATCTTCCGAGGCGGCCGCGCCGTGCTCGACACGCGCGCGCTGCCGCTGCCGGGCCGCCACAACCGCCTGAACCTGTGCGCCGCGCTGGCCGCGATCGAGTGCCTGGGCCTGGATGCCGCCGCGCTCGCCCCGCACGCCGCCAGCTTCAAGCCGCTGCCGCATCGGCTGCAGTCCCTGGGCGTGCGCGGGGGCGTGGAAGCGGTGAACGACTCGATCTCCACCACCCCCCAGGCCGCCATCGCCGCCCTCGACTGCTATCGCGGCCGGCGCGTGGCGATCCTGGTCGGCGGCTACGACCGCGGGCTGGACTGGGGCGTGTTCGCCGAGCGGATCGCGGCCGAGCCCGTGCATGCCGTGATCACGATGGGCCAGAACGGCCCGCGCGTCTTCGACAAGCTCAAGCCGCTGGCCCTGGGCGACCGCTTCGTGCTGGCCGAGGCCGGTGACCTCGAGGACGCCGTGAAACTCGGCCTTCAGGCCCTGGGCACCGAGGGCGTCCTGCTGCTGTCGCCGGGCGCGCCCAGCTTCCCGCGCTACCGCGACTACACCGAACGCGGCCGCCATTTCGCCCGGGCGGCGGGCTACGACCCGGAACAGATCAGCGCCATCCCCGGCCTCGGCGTCGCCTGAGCCGCCTCACGCGGCGACGACGGCGGTCGGCGCCCGCCGGCGCTAGAATCCCGGCACCCGCCCGACCCGCCCTCCCATGGAGAAGCCCATGCGCGTCCTGCTCGCCCTCGTCCTCGCCACCCTGAGCCTGCCCGCCCAGGCCAAAGTCGTCGCCGAAATCCTTGGCTGGACCGACGGCAAGACCCAGTTCAGCGGCTACGTCGTGTACGACGATGCGGTCACCGAGAAGCGTCCGGGCCTGCTGATGGTGCCCAACTGGATGGGCGTCACCGACGCCGCGGTCGAGAAGGCCAAGGCGATCGCCGACACCGGTTACGTGGTCGTGCTGGTGGACATGTACGGCGCCGGCGTGCGCCCGGCCAATACCGACGAAGCCGGCAAGGCCGCGGGCGCGGTCTACGCCGATCGCCCGATCCTGCGCGGCCGCATCCTGTCGGCGCTCGAGGCGCTGCAGACCATGGCGGCCAAGCTGCCGATCGACACCGACCGCATCGGCGCCATCGGCTTCTGCTTCGGTGGCGCGGTGGCCTTGGAGCTGGCGCGCAGCGGCGCGGACATCGCCGGGGTGGTGAGCTTCCACGGCAACCTGTCCACCTCGATGCCGGCCGAGGCGGGTGCGGTGAAGGCCAGCATCCTGGTGCTCAACGGCGCCGACGACACCTATGTTCCGGCGCAGCAGATCGCCGATTTCCAGGCCGAGATGACCGCGGCCAAGGCCGATTGGCAGTTCACCAACTACGCCAAGGCCGTGCATTGCTTCGCCGAAGCCGACGCCAACAGCCCCGGCTGCCAGTACGAGCCGGTGGCCGCCAAGCGCGCCTACGCCGCGATGCAGTCCTTCTTCGCGGAGCGTTTCGCCGCGCAGTAAAACGCGGCTCGGATTCGTCTCGGGCCTGGTGCCTGGTGCGGGTTCTCGGCCCGTGGCCGGGCGGCATTCGTCGCGCGCCCCCGAGATGCACTGGGGTGACTCGCCCGCCGTCTTGCTTTCGCCATCCCTGGCAGCAAACGTCGGCCGCTCCGGGCTTCCTGCCCTTCGCTTCGAGTCACCCCTGTGCATCTCGGCGTCGTCCGGTTGAGCCGGCGGCCACGGCGGGAAGCCCTGCCGGCTCCGGCCGAGCCTCGGAAAATTCAACCTGGTACGGATTTTCGACCTGGTACGGATTTTCGGGGGGTCAGGCGATGTGGACGCGGGGGTCGGTCGTGCGGGGGACGACCTGGCCGATGCGCCAGTGGGCGAGGCCGTGGGTGGTGAGGTCGGCTTCGAGGGCGGGCAGGGCGGAGGGCGGGGCGACGAGGACGAAGCCGATGCCGCAGTTGAAGGTGCGCCACATTTCCTCGCGCGCCACGGCGCCTTCGCGCTGCAGCCAATCGAACACCGGCGGCAGCGGCCAGGCGGAGGCGGCGATGTCCAGGCCCAGGCCGTCGGGGATCACCCGGATGATGTTTTCGGTCAGGCCGCCGCCGGTGATGTGGGCCATCGCGTGGATCGGATGGCTGCCGAGCAAGGACAGCACCGGCTTGACGTAGATCGTCGTGGGCGCCATCAGCGCATCGGCCAGCGCCACGCCGCCCACGTCCAGCGCGGCCGGGCGGCCGGCGCGGTCGTAGATGCGGCGCACCAGCGAATACCCGTTCGAATGCGGGCCGGACGAGGCGATGCCCACGAGCACGTCGCCGGCGCGCACCGCGCTGCCGTCGAGCAGCTTGGACTTCTCGACCGCGCCGACGGTGAACCCGGCCAGGTCGTACTCGCCGGGCGGGTACATGTCGGGCATTTCGGCGGTCTCGCCGCCGATCAGGGCGCAGCCGGCCAGCTCGCAGCCCCGGGCGATGCCGGAGACCACGGCCACGGTGGTGTCCACCTGCAGCTTGCCGGTGGCGAAATAGTCCAGGAAGAACAGCGGCTCCGCGCCCTGCACCAGGACGTCGTTCACGCACATCGCGACCAGGTCGATGCCGATGGTGTCGTGGCGGCCCAGCTGCTGGGCCAGCTTGAGCTTGGTGCCGACGCCGTCGGTGCCGCTCACCAGCACCGGTTCCCGGTACTTGTTCGACAGGTCGAACAGGGCGCCGAAACCGCCCAGGCCGCCCATCACCTCGGGCCGGAAGGTGCGCTTGACCAGCGGCTTGATGCGCTCGACGACGTCGTTGCCGGCGTCGATGTCGACGCCCGCGTCGCGGTAGGTGAGGGGAGTGGGCTGGGTCACGAGGGGTCCGGCGCTGTGGAAGGCCGCCATTCTACCGCGCGGGGCCTTCGGCTCCCGCGCGGCCCTCTCCCCAACCCCTCTCCCGGAGGGAGAGGGGCTCAAGCACAACCCCTCTCCCGGGAGGTAGGACGCACGCATAGCCCCTCTCCCTCCGGGAGTGGGGGTGGGGAGAGGGCCGCCGGTTGGACGCCAAG
>JAYRTA010000278.1:0-3481 GCA_041919875.1 Arenimonas sp. | reverse complement strand
GGCGATCAGGATTTCGGTCAGCACGCGGCGGTCGTCGGGCACCACCAGGCCGGCGCGTGCGCGCTCTTCGTAGCGGCCGGTGAGGCGGGTGAGCCGATGCTCGAGCACCTCGACGATCGCGCCCTCCCGCCGGCCGCGCCGGTCCACGCCGGTGATGGAGGCGAGCACGCGGTCGCCATGCAGGGCCTTGCGCAGCTCGGTGGGCGGCAGGAACAGGTCCTCGCCGCCGTCCTCGCACTTGAGGAAGCCGAAGCCGTCGGGATTGGCGATCACCGTACCCGCCACCAGGTCGAGCTGCCGCGCCGCCGCGTAGCCGCCGCGGCGGTTGAGCAGCAGCTGGCCGTCGCGCAGCATCGCCGCGAGGCGGCGCGACAGTGCATCGAACCGGTCCGGTGCAGACAGCTCGAGTTCGCGCGCGATGTCGTCGGCCGTCAGCGGGCCCGGCGCATCGGACAGCAGGGCGAGGATGGATTCGCGACTGGCGATCGGGTTGTCGTAGCGGGCGGCTTCGCGGGCGGCCATCGGGTCTTCGCGGCGTGGAGCAGCGGCCGGTCGGCCCGTCCCACGACGGGGGGACGCGTCACCCGCGCCTGCGCCAGGGGAAGCCGGCGGCTTGCGGCCCCGTGCGGCGCCGGGCGCCGGCGACGGGGTTCCTGGCTTTCCGCCCTTTCCGGGCTTTCCGGGCTTTCCGGGCTGGGCCGATGCGCCGGGCTTTCCGGCCTTGCCCGGCCTGCCGGAGGCGCCCGCCTTGCCCGAAGGGCCGCCCGCACCGCCGGACCGGGCAGGCTTGCCACCCGCGGACGGCTCCGACAGCTTGCCGCGCAGCGAATCCGGCAGCCAACCGGGAAGCGAGGCGCCCTTGGCGCCCTTCTTGGGGGTCTTGGTCATGGTCGCGATGGTACACCGACCGCTCTCGGCGCCCCCTGCAGGCCGCGGCCGCATTGACATCGACAGGGGCCGCCATTAATGTACGCGGCTCCCACGGCCTGGCCGCGGGACACCTGCCCAGGTGGCGGAATTGGTAGACGCACTAGTTTCAGGTACTAGCGGGTAAAACCGTGGAGGTTCGAGTCCTCTCCTGGGCACCAGATCACTGAAAAGGGCCCGCCTGGCGGGCCCTTTTCCTTTCCGTACTCCCGTGACGCCCCGGTCCGGACGTACCGGCACGTGCTCGCCGGGCAGCAGGACGGTCGGATCGGCCGCCATCGGCGGGCAGGTACAAGGGGACGGGATGGATCCGAGTGACCAGATCGGGGTATCCGGGCGTCGGCGCCTGGCACGGCCGCCATCCTGGCTGGCCGGCAGCCTGATCCTCGCCTGTGCTCCGGCCCTGTGGGCACAGGAGGCCCTGCCGGCCGATCTGCGGCACACCCCCTTCCTGCCCGATGCCCCGGTCGACCGGGACTGGATGGGCCTGCCGCCCGCGTTCCTGCCCGTCGGCGACAACGTCGCCGTGCCGGACCCGGTCGGCAGCGCCTACCTCACCGGCCGCTACCGCCCTGCCGAGGACCCGCGCTTTGCACGCGTGCCTTCGCGCTATCTCAATTATGAAACCACGATGTACCTGCGCCGCGAGGCGCTGGACGCCTTCCAGGCGATGTCGGACGCCGCGCGCGCGCAGGGCATCCGGCTGAAGATTGCATCAGGCACACGCACCTATTCGCAGCAGCGCTCGATGTGGACCGCGGTCTGGCAAGGCGAACGCAAGATGGACGGCCAGCGCGTCGATGCCAGTTGGCCCCCGGACCGGAAGGTGCGATGGATCATGCAGTGGCTGGCCATGCCCGCGACTTCGCGCCACCACTGGGGCACGGATGTGGACATCAACCACACGCTGCCCGCGTATTTCGAGCGCTCGCCGGGGCGCGAGGAGTACGAGTGGCTGCGCCGCCACGCCGCGGACTTTGGCTTTTGCCAGACTTACGGTCCACGCGACACCGCGACGACACCCGGGTACCGGGAAGAGAAATGGCACTGGACCTACCTGCCGCTGTCCCGGCCGATGCTGGCGGAATACGCGACCAGCGTCGCCCACGCGGACATCAGCGGCTTTGCCGGGGCCGAGGTCGTGGCCGACGTCGGCGTCAAGGCCCACTACGTGCTCGACATCGCCCCCGCCTGCCGTTGAGCGGCGTGCAGGGGCCGGTTGCGGATCAGGCGAACGGATCGCGCAGCACGATGTTGGCGTCGCGGTCCGGGCCGGTGCTGACGATCGCCAGCGGGCAGCCGGCCAGTTCCTCCAGCGCGCGCAGGTAGGCGCGGGCCGCCGGCGGCAGCTTGTCCCAGTCGGTGATGCCGGCGGTGGACTCGCTCCAGCCCGGGAACTCCAGGTAGACCGGGGTGCACTCGTCCCAGCCGGCCGCGTCGAGCGGGGCGTATTCGGTGCGCTTGCCGCGGTACTCGTAGGCGATGCAGATCTTCAGCTTTTCCATCCCGTCGAGGATGTCGAGCTTGGTGATGCACAGGCCGGTGATGCCGTTGATGGCGACCGCGCGCTTGAGCGCGACGATGTCCATCCAGCCGCAGCGGCGCGGGCGGCCGGTGGTGGCGCCGTATTCCTGGCCGCGGTCGCGGATGCCCTGCCCGACCTCGTCGTCGAGCTCGGTCGGGAACGGGCCGCCGCCGACGCGCGTCGCATAGGCCTTGGCGATGCCCAGCACGTAGTCGATGGCGTCGGCGCCGACGCCGGTGCCGGCCAGCGCACCGCCCACGGTCGTGTTCGAGGAGGTGACGTAGGGATAGGTGCCGTGGTCGATGTCGAGCAGCGAGCCCTGCGCGCCTTCGAACAGCACGCGCTTGCCCTGCTTGCGCAGCTCGTGGAGGATGCCGGCGACGTCGGCCTTCATCGGGTCCACGTACTCGCCGAAGGCCAGGGCCTCGTCGAGCGTCTTCTGGTAGTCCACCGCGTCCACGCCCAGGAACTTCGTCAGCACGAAGTTGTGGTACTCGAGGGTGGAGCGCAGTTTCTCCGCCAGTTCCTTCGGGTAGGCCAGGTCGGCCACGCGCACGCCGCGCCGGGCGACCTTGTCCTCGTAGGCCGGGCCGATGCCGCGCCCGGTCGTGCCGATGGCCTTGCCGCCGGCGGCCTTTTCGCGCGCCTGGTCCAGGGCGATGTGGTACGGCATGATCAGGGGCGTGGCCGGGCTGATCTTCAGGCGCGAGCGCACTTCGACGCCATTGCCCTCGAGCTCGGCGATTTCCTTCTGCAGGGCCGCCGGGCTGAGCACCACGCCGTTGCCGATCAGGCACAGCGCGTCGGCGCGCAGGATGCCCGACGGGATCAGGTGCAGCACGGTCTTCCTGCCGCCGATCACCAGGGTGTGGCCGGCGTTGTGGCCGCCCTGGAAGCGCACGACCGCGCCGATTTCCTCGGTCAGCAGGTCGACGATCTTGCCCTTGCCCTCGTCGCCCCACTGCGCGCCCAGCACCACCACCGACTGACCCATGACACCTGACTCCGGATAAGGAAGGAAGCGGGGGC
>JAYRTA010000277.1:0-3507 GCA_041919875.1 Arenimonas sp. | reverse complement strand
AGCGGGTGACGATGTATGTCTGCGGGCCGACGGTCTACAACTACGTGCACATCGGCAATGCCCGGCCGCCGGTGGTGTTCGGGGTGCTGGCCAACCTGCTCCGCCGGCGCTACCCCCGCCTGGTCTACGCCCGCAACATCACCGACGTGGACGACAAGATCAACGCCGCGGCCCAGGCCCAGGGCGTGGCCATCGGTGACATCACCGGCAAGTTCGCCCGTGCCTATGCCGAGGACATGGCCCGGCTGGGCGTGCCGCCGGTGGACGTGGTGCCGCACGCCACCGACCACATCCCGCACATCATCGCCATGGCCGAACGCCTGGTCGCATCGGGGCACGCCTACGCGGCCGACGGCCACGTGCTGTTCTCGGTGGCCAGTTTCCCCGACTACGGCAAGCTCTCCCGCCGCGACCCCGAGGAACTGCTGGCCGGCGCGCGCGTGGACGTGGCCCCGTACAAGCGCGACCCGGGCGATTTCGTGCTCTGGAAGCCCTCCAGCCCGGACCTGCCGGGCTGGGATTCGCCCTGGGGCCGCGGCCGGCCCGGCTGGCACATCGAATGCTCGGCCATGGCCGAGGCCCACCTGGGCGACAGCATCGACATCCACGGCGGCGGCGTGGACCTGCAGTTCCCGCACCATGAAAACGAGATCGCCCAGAGCACCTGCGCCCACGGCGGCCGGGTCTTCGCCCGCTACTGGCTGCACAACGGAATGCTGACCTTCGACGGCGCCAAGATGGCCAAGTCGGTCGGCAACGTGCGCCTGGTGCACGACCTGCTCGACCAGCACCCGCCCGAGGCCCTGCGCTACGCCCTGCTCTCGGCCCACTACCGGCAGCCGCTGGATTGGTCCGAGGGCCTGATCGAACAATCCGTGCGCACGCTCGATCGCCTCTACGGCACCCTGCGCGACCTGGCCGACGTGCCGGCGACCGACGCCCTGGTGCCGGTGGCCGTGGAAGCGGCCCTGTGCGACGACCTCAACACGCCCGCGGCGCTGGCCGAACTCTCACGCATCGCCGCCGAGGCGCGCAAGGCCGACGGCCCGATCGCGCGCGCCAATGCCAAGGCCGAACTGCTGGGCGCCGGCCAGTTGCTGGGCCTGCTGCAGCAGGCGCCCGCGGACTGGTTCGGCCGGGGCAGCGCCGAAGGCGACGATGCCCGGATCCAGGCGCTGGTCGACGAGCGCCATGCCGCCAAGGCGGCCCGCGACTTCGCCCGCGCCGACGCCATCCGCCAGCAGCTGGCCGGCGAAGGCGTGCTGCTCGAGGACACCCCCCAGGGCGTGCGCTGGAGGCGCGGCTGATGGAACCGACCGAGCCGAGCGCGGCCGCCGCCCAGGCCGCCATCACCGAGGAGTTCTCGTTCTTCGGCGACTGGTCCGAGCGTTACCAGTACCTGATCGACCTGGGCCGCAAGCTGCCGCCCTTCCCCGAGGCCTGGAAGACCGAGGGCCATCGCCTGCAGGGCTGCACCTCGAACGTCTGGATCGTGCCCGAGGGCAACGCCGGGCGGATCAGCTTCCAGGCCGCCAGTGACTCGAGCATCGTCTCGGGCCTGGTCTACCTGGCGCTGCGGGTCTACTCGGGACGGTCCGCTGCCGAAATCCTCGCCACCGCGCCGGACTACATCGCCGACATCGGGCTGGGCAAACACCTCTCCGCCAGCCGCAGCAACGGCCTGGCCGCCCTGCTCGCCTTCATCCAGGACACCGCCCGCCGGCACGCCCCGGCCCAGGAGACGCCATGACCCGTTCGCACCTGCTGCTGGCCGCCGCCATCGGTTTCGCCCTGGCGGCCGCGTCCGCAGCCGCGGCGCCGGCAGGGGCCGCCCCGCCGCCCGTCCTGGTGCCGGCACTGGCCGACATGCCCGCATCCGGCCAGCGCCTCGCACCGGTGGTGGCGCGCTTCCGGGCCGATCTCGACAGCCTGGCCCACGTGCAGGACACCACCGCCGGCCCGCGCCGGGAGGCGGCGCTGCGCAGGTTCTACCAGGGCTGGCAGGCGCGGCTGCAGGAGTTCGATGCCGCCACGCTCGACCGCGAGGATCGCCTGGACCTGCTGCTGCTGCGCCGCGACCTGGCCTACCGGCTCGAACAACTCGACTTCGAACGCAAACGCTGGGAACAGGCCGCCCCGCTGCTGCCGGGCGTGGCCGAGCTGGTGGCGCTGTCGGAAGCGCGCCGCAACCTGGAGTATCCGCAGGCACGCGCCGCCGCCGATACGCTCGACCGCAGCCGTCGCGCGCTCGAGGCCCTGGGCGCGCGCATCGACGCCGACCCGCGCTCGCTCGCGGCCTCCCCGATCGTCGCCTACCGCGCCGCGCGCCTGCTGGGTGCCATTCGCGAAGACCTCAAGCAGTGGTACACCTTCCACGCCGGTTACGACCCGCAGTTCACCTGGTGGGCCAAGCAGCCCTTCGAGGTGCTGGACAAGGCGATGGAGGCCCACGCCCGGCGCCTGTCGGACACGCTGGCCGGCGCCGCGGACCCGGAAACCATCATCGGCGACCCGATCGGGCGCGAGGCCCTGCTGGCCGGCCTGCGCCACGAACTGATTCCCTACACCCCCGAGCAGCTGATGGACCTGGCCGAGCGTGAACTGGCCTGGTGCCAGCGCGAGCTCGAGAAGGCCGCAGGCGAGATGGGCCAGCCCGACTGGCGCGCCGCGCTGGAGGCCGTGAAGGCCCGCCATCCGGCCCCGGGCGAGCAGCCCCGGCTGGTGGTGGAACTGGCCGACGAGGCGATCGCCTTCCTGGAAGCGCGCGACCTGGTGACGATCCCGGCCCTGGCCAAGCGCGACTGGCGCATGACCATGCTCACGCCCGAGTACCAGCTGCAGGCGCCGTTCTTCCTGGGCGGCCAGGACGTCTGGGTGGCCTATCCCACCGACACCATGCCGCACGACAAGAAGCTGATGGCGCTGCGCGGCAACAACCGCCATTTCAGCCGCGCCGTGGTGCACCACGAACTGATCCCGGGCCACCACCTGCAGTACTTCTACACCACCCGCTACCAGCCGCACCGCGAGCTGTTCGACAGCCCGTTCTGGACCGAGGGTTGGGCCCTGTACTGGGAATTCCGCCTGTACGACATGGGCTTCGCCAGCACGCCGGAGGACCGGATCGGCATGCTGTTCTGGCGCAGCCACCGGGCCGCGCGCATCCTGTTCTCGCTCGGTTTCCACCTGGGAAAGATGACGCCGGACCAGGCGGTGGACCTGCTGGTGGAGCGCGTGGGGCACGAGCGCGAGAACGCCCGGGCCGAAGTGCGGCGCAGCTTCGCGGGCGACTACGGTCCGCTGTACCAGATCGCCTACATGGTCGGCGGCCTGCAGTTCCAGGCGCTGCAGCGCGAACTGGTCGCCGGTGGCCGGATGAGCGAGCGCGAGTTCCACGACGCGGTGCTCACCGGCGGCTCGATGCCGGTCGCCGCCGTGCGCGCCCGCCTGCTCGACCGGGTCCCCGCGGACGCCCTGTCCGCCGACTGGCGCTTCTACGACCCCCTC
>JAYRTA010000276.1:0-3513 GCA_041919875.1 Arenimonas sp. | reverse complement strand
TTCCGATCTATTCTCGCGCGCAGGGGTGTCCGGGGGGAAGCGAATGGCCCGGCCCGGACGGGTCCCGGCTGTCAGGTTCTTCGCCCCCGGCCGGTCTGCAGGAATCCACCCGCCCGGTGTCCGCACCGGACGGGCCCACCCGGTGTACGGAGCCGACATGCGAACCACGAACCTGTTTTCCTTCATCGCCCTGGTGCCGGCGCTTTGCCTGGTCGCCTGCCAGGCCCCCGCGACCGGAGCGCCCGCGGCGCAGGAAGACACCGTCCTGCGCGCGAAGCTCGACGCCCTGCTGCCGCCGCTGCTCGCCAGCGCCAAGGTGCCCAGCGTCTCGATCGCGCGCATCCACGATGGCCGCGTCACCCTTCTGGCCGCCTACGGCGAGCAGTCGCCGGGCCGGGCCGCGGATACCGGCACGCTTTACAACGTCGCCTCGATGGCCAAGCCGGTGTCGGCCGAACTGGCCCTGCGCCTGGTCGCACAGGAGCAGGTGGCGCTGGACGAGCCGATGGCGGCCTTCTGGGTTGACCCCGACATCGCCACCGACCCGCGCCGCAACGGCCTGACGCCGCGTTTTTCGCTCAGCCACCAGACCGGCTTCCCGAACTGGCGCTACCAGACCGACGACGTGCTGGTGTTCCAGCACGCGCCCGGCGAGGCCTTCGGCTACTCGGGCGAGGGCATCGAGTACCTGGCGCGTTTCATCGAGCGCAAGACCGGGCAGGGCTTCGAGGCGCTGGTGCAGTCGCAGGTGCTCGACCCGGCCGGCATGCGCGACACCACCTACACGCGCCGCGACGGGCTCGAGGACCGCATCGCGCAGCCCGTGGACCGCGAAGGCCAGCCGCTGGCGCCGCAGATCGTGGACGCGGCCGTGGCCTCCGACGACCTCTACACCACGCCGGCCGACTACGCCCGTTTCCTGCTGTCGCTGATGGCGCACCAGGGCATGGACGCCGCCCTGGCCGACGAACGCGCCCGCATCCAGGCCAGCCGCCTGGACACGCTGTGCCCGCCGCCGCGCGACCCGGCCTGCCCGCGCGACGCCGGTTTCGGCCTGGGCTGGGAGGTGTACGCCTTCGCGCACGACACCTACCTGATGCACACCGGGATGGACGACGGCACCTTCGCGATCGGTTACTTCAACCCCGGCACGCGCAGCGCCACGGTGATCTTCACGCCCAGCCAGAACGGCGTGCAGCTGGTGTTCCCGATCCTCGACGCGATCGGCGAGGACGCGGCGATGGTGGACTTCCTGCGCTACCAGGTGCGTTGAGCGATGGGCGGCGTCAGTCCCAGTCCGCGGGCGTGAGCGGGGCCAGCCCGTGCAGGGCCCGGGCGCGGTCGCATTGCGGGCTGGGCCGGCCGTCTTCCCAGGCCGCGGCCAGTTCGCGGCAGGGCGAGGGGCGGGCGGCGTAGATCGTGCAGGTGGTCGCGCCGCCGACCTCGCCGCGCAGGGCCGCGCAACGCACCGGCCATGCATCGGTCCCGCGCATCGCCAGTTCGTGCCGGCGCAGCGACACCACCAGCCGCTCCGGCGGGCCGTCGGGATTCTCGGGTTGGGCTTCCGACCAGTGGAAGGCGACGCGGAAGCTGGCGCAGCAGGCGCCACAGCTCAGGCAGGGATGGGACATGCGCGCCACGCGGGCGCGCGCCGGGAGGCGTCGCCGGCGCGGCTAGCGCACCTCGAAGCGGCGGGTTTCGACCACGCGATCGTTGATCGCGACCTCGAGCTGGTACGTGCCCGCGGGCCAGGGCTCGGGCTGGGACAGCGTGAACGTCGCCACGGTGGGCGCCTGCGGCGCCAGCGTATTGCCGGCCCGGGCGATCTCCTCGCCCTGCGGCGACAGCCAGCGCGCCGACAGCGTGAGGCCATCGCTGCTGCCGACTCCGATGACGGCCGCGCGGATCGCATCGGCGGGCGCGAACACCTCGCGCGCATCGGTGACCCGGCCCTCTTCGTCCACGGTCGACCCCAGGTCCACCGACGTGATCCGGAAATCGCCGCTGGGCAGCGGCGGCAGTTCCGGTGCGGCCGGCTCCGCGGCGGCCTGCGCCGGGGCGGTGGTGCCGGTGGCGGGCGCGGCGGGCGCCGACGAAGGGGCCGCGTCATCGCGCCCGCAGGCGGCCAGCATCAGCGCCGCCAGCGCGGCCATGCACGGGGAGACGCTCGGGCGGCGCATGCGGGGCGTCCTCACTGGCGGGCGGTGCGCGGATTGCCGGGCAGGGGCATGCCGGGCGTGGCGCGGAAGGGGTTGATGTCCAGGCCGCCGCGGCGCGTATAGCGCGCGTACACGCCCAGCCGGGTCGGGCCGCAGTGCTGCAGGATGTCCATGAAGATGCGCTCGACACAGTGTTCGTGGAAATCGCTGTGCTGGCGGTAGCTCACCAGGTAGCGCAGCAGCCCGTCGCGGGCGATGCGCGGGCCGGCGTAACGGATCTGCACGCTGGCCCAGTCGGGCTGGCCGGTGACCGGGCAGTTGGACTTGAGCAGGTGCGAGACCAGCACCTCGTCGGCCTTCAGCTCCGGGTCGCTGGCCAGGAAATCCGGGCGCGGCGGGCCGTAGTGGCTGATCTCGATCGGCAGGTCGTCGATCAGCTCGCCCTCGAGGTTCTCGATCAGCGCGGCGTTGGCCGAGCCGGCCGGGGTCAGCACCACGTTCACCGGGGCGCCGGCCGCATCGCCCAGGTCGCGCACCAGCTGCGCGCGCAGTGAATCGGTGTCCGCGAAGCGGGCCTGCGCGTAGCTGCCCAGGTAGAGCTTGAGGCTCTTGGACTCGATCAGGTGGGTGGAGGCGGCCGGCACGCGGATCTCGGCCAGGGCCACGCGCGGCTTGCCGCGGCCGTCCAGCCAGCTCAGCTCGTAGGCGTTCCAGAAGTCCACGCCGGTGAAGGGCAGCTCCTCGCCCAGGCCCAGCGCGGCGCGCTGCTGCGCCCGGGCGATCGGGAACAGCAGGGACGGATCGTAGTCGGCTCCGTAGCCGACGGTCTTGCCCAGGGGGCTGAGTTCGGGGGACGTCATGCGGCGTATTTTCACACAGGGACCGAGGGGAAGAACGTGGCCGGCGTCCCGATCGGGCCGCCGGCGGGCCGGGCCGGCCGCACGAGGGCCGGCCGGGGTTCAAAAGGCCGCATCGAAGGCGACCTCGCCCTGCACGCCCACCTGGTAGGCCGATACCCGGCGTTCGAAGAAGTTCGTGAGCTCCTGCACGTCCTGCAGGTCCATGAACGGGAACGGGTTGCGGGCGCCGAAGTGCCGCGGCAGGCCGAGCTGGGCCAGGCGCTGGTCGGCCACGTATTCCAGGTACTGGCGCATGTCCCGGGGCGACAGGCCGGCCACGCCGCCGCTGAGCACGTCCTCGGCGAAGAGGCATTCGCAGTCCACGGCTTCGGACAGCATCTGCACCACCTGGGCGCGGAAGTCCTCGTCGAACAGGTCCGGCTCCTCCTCGCGCGCCACCCGGATCACTTCGAAGGCGAAGGCCATGTGCCCGCTCTCGTCGCGGAATACCCAGT
>JAYRTA010000275.1:0-3513 GCA_041919875.1 Arenimonas sp. | reverse complement strand
CGAGGCGCAGCATCTCGTCGGTGGTGCGCACGACCACGGGCAGCACGATCATGGCCATGGCGATCGAGCCGGCGTAGCCGGAAAAGCTGCCGGTGGTGCGCACGACCACGGTGTAGACGAACAGGCCCAGCACGATGGACGGCGCCGAGAGCAGGATGTCATTGACGAAGCGAATGATCTCGCCCAGCTTTCGCGCCCGGGCGTACTCGGATAGGAAGGTGCCCGCGGCCACGCCGACCGGCGCGCCCAGCAGGATGGCCAGCGAGCTGAGCATCAGCGAGCCAACGATGGCGTTCTTGAGGCCGCCGGAGTCGGTGCCGGGCGGCGGCGTCATCTCGGTGAACAGGCTCAGGCTCATGGCGTCCAGGCCCTTGGTCAGCGTGGTCCACAGGATCCACACCAGCCAGAACAGGCCGAAGATCGCCGCCGCGGCGGAGAACACCAGGGTCAGCGCGTTGATCACGCGCCGGCGGAAGTGGAGGCGGTCGGCGATCGTGGCCATCAGTTGCCCTCCCGCTTGGCCAGGCGCATGAGCATGTACTTGGCGATCGCCAGCACGACGAAGGTGACGATGAACAGCACGAAGCCCAGCGCCAGCAGCGCCGACTGGTACATCGGCGTGGTCGCCTCCGCGAACTCGTTGGCGATCGAGGCGGCGATCGAGTTGCCGGGCATCAGCAGCGAGGCATTGATGTGGTGGGCGTTGCCCAGCACGAAGGTGACGGCCATGGTTTCACCCAGGGCGCGGCCCATGCCGAGGAAGATGCCGCCGATCACGGCCGAACGGGTGTAGGGCAGCACGATGTCCCAGACCACCTCGGTGGTGGTGGAGCCGAGCGCGTAGGCGGACTCCTTCAGGCGGTTGGGCACGGTCTGGAAGACGTCGCGCATCACCGAGGAGATGAAAGGGATGATCATGATCGCCAGCACGATGCCGGCCGTGAGCATGCCGATGCCCAGCGGCGGGCCGGCGAACAGGGCGCCGACCAGGGGCAGGGTGCCCAGTTGCTCGTCGACCCTGGGATAGACGTGGTCGGCCAGGAAGGGCGCCAGCACGAACAGGCCCCACATGCCGTAGATGATCGATGGGATGCCGGCCAGCAGCTCGATGGCGATGCCCAGGGGGCGGCGCAGCCAGGCCGGCGCGACCTCGGTCAGGAACAGGGCGATGCCGAAGCTGATCGGCACGGCAATGATCATGGCGATGGCCGTGCTGACCACGGTGCCGTAGATCGCCACCAGGGCGCCGTACTCCTCCGTCACCGGATTCCAGGCGGTGGAGGTCAGGAAGCCGGGGCCGAAGGCCTGGAAGGCTTCGCGGCCGCCCCAGAACATCGACAGGGCCGCCAGCGCCAGCACCACCAGCACGAACCAGCCGGCGACGGTGACGAGCTTGCGGAAGGCCCAGTCGCCGAAGGCGTCGGCGCGGTGGGATCGTTCGGTCGGGGCGGCAAGGGTGTTCATTCGCGGCGCTTCTATCCGGTGCCTGCGTTCAAGGAAGGGCCCGCGTGCCAGGTCGGCACGCGGGCCCGGGGTGCAACGGCATTACTTGAAGTTGGTGGCCCAGTAGGCCTTGATCTGCTCGACCAGGGCGTCCGGCAGCGGCACGTAGCCCAGGTCGGATGCCGCCTGGTCGCCGTTGGCGTAGACCCACTCGAAGAAGGCGCGGGCCTGCTTGTTGCCCTCGGTGTTCTTGGGCCGCTTGCTCATCAGGATGAAGTTGGTCGCGGCGATCGGCCAAGAGCCCTCACCCGGGGCATTGGTCACCACCAGGAAGAAGTCCTTGGACTTGCCCCACTCGGCGCTGGCGGCGGCGGCCTGGATCGAGGCCGGGCTGGCCTCGACATAGCGGCCGGCGGCGTTCTGCATCTGCGCGTAGGCCACCTTGTTGGTCAGCGCGTAGGACAGCTCGATGTAGCCGATGGCGCCCTTGATCTGCTTGACGTAGGCAGTCACGCCCTCGTTGCCCTTGCCGCCCACGCCGGTGGGCCAGCGCACGGCGGTGCCTTCGCCGACCTGGGTCTTCCATTCCGGCGAGACCTTGGACAGGTAGTTGACGAAGTTGAAGGTGGTGCCCGAGCCGTCCGAGCGGTGCACGACGGTGATGCGTAGGGCGGGCAGGGCCACGCCCGGATTGAGGGCGGCGATGGCCGGGTCGTTCCAGGTCTTGATCTTGCCCAGGTAGATGTCGGCCAGGGTCTTGCCATCCAGGCGCAGTCCGTTGGCGGCGATGCCCGGGACGTTGAAGGCCGGCACGATGCCGCCCATGACCGCCGGGAACTGCACCAGGTTGCTCAGGGCCAGGTCCTCGGGCTTGAGCGGGGCGTCGGAGGAGCCGAAGTCCACGGTGTTGGCCTTCATCTGGGCGATGCCGCCGCCCGAGCCGATGGACTGGTAGTTGATGCGGTGGCCGGTGGCGGCGTTGTAGTCGGCCGACCACTTGGACATGGCGGGGAAGACGAACGTGGCGCCCGCGCCGGTGATGTCGGCGGCCTGGGCGGCGGTGGACAGGCCGGCGGCCAGGGCGATGGTGGCCAGGCTGCGCTTGAGGGACTTGAGCACGGAAACACTCCTCGGGTGGATGGGTGCGAACTCGGGGAGGTCCCCGATGCCGGGCCATTACAGGTTTCTCGGGTGACAAGCCTGTTGCTCGAACATGACAGGCGTGTGACAGCATTCATCCGGGGGGAGCGGATGGCCGGTCACGGGGCTGTCATGAAACCCACAACGGGCCGTCACATGGCGCCGCCACCCTGTGCGGGCTTAACCGCCCCGTAACGACCCGGGGAGGGGCCGTAGACCACGGCGCTGCCCGGGTTGCCACCTTCTCCAAGGAGTTCCGTCATGCGTTTGACCCCCCTGGCCGCCGCGCTCGCGCTCGCCGTCGCCGGCTTCAGCCCCGCCACCAGCCTCGCTTCCGATGCCACTCAAGCGGAGGTCGCCGAGCTCAAGGCGCAGGTCGCCGCGCTCATGGCGCGCATCGAGCAGCTCGAGGTCGCCAACGAGGCGCAGACGGGCATCAACCTCGATACCGCCGAGGCGCTCAAGACCCAGCAGATGACCCAGCCGCGCGTGGAGACCAAGGGCGGCCTGAAGGTCACCTCGGCCGACAACCAGTTCTCGATCCAGGTCGGCGGCCGCATCCACTTCGATGCCTACGGCTTCAACGAGGACCTGGTCAACACCACCAACACCACCGAGTTCCGCCGGGCGCGCCTGACCCTGCAGGGCACGGCGCTGGGCTGGGAATACAAGATGGAGCAGGACTTCTCGGGCGGCACCAACCTCGATGGCCTGCGCGACCTGTACATCGCCCGCGCCTTCGGCCTGGGCAAGCTGACGATCGGCCACTTCAAGCCCTACCGCTCGATGGAGGAACTGACCTCGTCGAACGAGATCCTGATGATGGAGCGCCCCTATGCCTCCGCCACCGGCCTGTTCAGCGGCCGCCAGTTCCAGCAGGGCCTGGGTTATCTCTACGCCGGCCCGAACTGGACCGCGGGGGCCTCGCTG
>JAYRTA010000274.1:0-3534 GCA_041919875.1 Arenimonas sp. | reverse complement strand
TCGACCGAGAAGCTGCGCAGGCCCTCGCGCTCGTGGTCCCAGGCGTCGAGGTACCAGTTGTCCTTGTAGTGCGTGAGCCGCTGGGGCGAGACCGTGCGGTGGGTGCGCTCGTTGGTCGAGCGCGCCAGGTAGTCGAACTCCAGCTGGCGGCGCTCGAGCACGGCGCTGGCGACCAGCCGGAACGCGAGTTCGTCGCGCCGCCGCACGCCCGAGGCGATCACCCGCACCCGCTCCACCGGCCAGCGCTTGCCGCCGGCCTGCTGGGCCAGCAGGGACTCGATGCGGCCCTTGAGCGGCGCCAGCGCGCTCGACAGCACGCCCTGGCCGGTGCGGTCGAGCAGCTGGTGCGCGGCCAGCAGGGCGTGCAGTTCGTCGGAGTTGAGCCACAGGCCGGGCAGCTCGAAGCGCTCCGCTTCCTGTTCGTCGTAGCGGATGCGGCCGTCGCTGGCGCTGTCGATCGGGGCGCCCAGGGCATCGCGCAGGAAGGCGATGTCGCGGTAGAGGGTGGCGCGGGAGCAGCCCAGTTCCTGCATCAGCCCCTGGATGCCGACCGGGTAGCGCGAGGTCTTCAGGCGGCGGTGCAGGGCGAGGATGCGCTCGTAGCGGTCCATGGCGGGGTGTCCTTGGGGGGCCTCAGGATAAGCCAATCGCCGGGCGGCCGGCGCCCCGCCCTCGCCGGGCCCGGGCCCGGGCAGGCACAATGCCGCCATGCGCGAACCCGCCCTCACGCTGCAGGCCCCGGTCGGCGACCAGGTCCGGCAGACCACCTGCTACATGTGCGCCTGCCGCTGCGGCATCAACGTGCACCTGCGCGGGGGCAAGGTGCGCTACATCGAGGGCAATCCCGACCATCCGGTGAACCGCGGCGTGCTCTGCGCCAAGGGCTCGGCCGGCATCATGCAGCACTACTCGCCGGCGCGGCTGGACAAGCCGATGAAGCGCGTGGGCGAGCGCGGCGAGAACCGGTTCGAGGAAATCTCCTGGGACGAGGCCCTGGACCTCGCCGCGGACTGGCTGCGCGAGGCCCGCGGGCGCGACCCGGACCGCCTGGCTTTCTTCACCGGCCGCGACCAGAGCCAGGCCCTCACCGGCTGGTGGGCGCAGCAGTTCGGCACCATCAACTACGCCGCGCACGGCGGCTTCTGCTCGGTGAACATGGCCGCCGGCGGCCTGTACACCCTCGGCGGCAGCTTCTGGGAGTTCGGCGAACCCGACTGGGACCACACGAAATACCTGGTGATGTGGGGCGTGGCCGAAGACCACGACTCCAACCCGATCAAGCTCGGGCTGGGCAAGCTCAAGGCGCGCGGGGCCAAGGTGGTGGCGGTCAATCCGGTGCGCACGGGCTACGGCGCGATCGCGGATGAGTGGATCGGCATCCGGCCGGGCACCGACGGGCTGCTGGTGTTCGCCCTGATCCACGAACTGCTCAAGGCCGATCGCATCGACCTCGGCTACCTGGTGCGCTACACGAACGCGCACTGGCTGGTGCTGCACCACCCGGGCGGCGCGGACGATGGCCTGTTCGCGCGGGACGCGGAGGGCCGGCCGCTGTGCTGGGATCGCGGCCCTCTCCCCAACCCCTCTCCCGGATCGGGAGAGGGGCGCGCGGCGCCGGCGGACGGGTCGGGACTTCACCCCGCCATCGTCGGCGAGTACTCCCTGCCCGACGGCCGCCGGGCCCGTCCCGTCTTCCACCTCGTCGCCGAACGCTACCTCGACCCGAAGTACGCGCCCGAAGCCGTCGCCGAACGCTGCGGCGTGCCTGCCGCGACGATCCGCAGGCTGGCGACGGAAATCGCCGCGGCGGCCTTCGACGCGCCGGTGGTGATCGAGCAGGCCTGGACCGACGTACACGGCGTCGAACACCCGCGCATGGTCGGCCGCCCGATCGCCTTCCACGCGATGCGCGGCATCAGCGCCCACAGCAACGGCTTCCACACCTGCCGCGCCCTGCACCTGCTGCAGCTGCTGCTGGGCGCGGTGGATACGCCGGGCAGTTTCCGCTACCAGCCGCCCTTCCCGCGGCCGGTGCCGCCGGGCAACCGGCCGGGCAAGGCGCGCAAGCCCGATGGCACGCTCGACGCCGCGCCGCTGGGCTTCATCCACGGCCCGGAAGACCTGCTGGTGGACGCCGACGGCCAGCCGCGCCGCGTCGACCACGCCTACAGCTGGCGCTATCCGCTGGCCGTGCACGGCATGATGCACACGGTGATCCGCAACGCCTGGGCGGCGGACCCCAAGCCGGTGGACGTGCTGTTCCTGTTCATGGCCAACATGGCCTGGAACTCGGCCATGAACACCGGCGAGACGATCCGCTGGCTGACCGACAAGCGCGAGGACGGCGGCTACCGCATCCCGCGCATCATCTATTCCGACGCCTACGCCAGCGAGATGGTGGCCTACGCCGACCTGGTGCTGCCGGACACGACCTACCTCGAGCGCTTCGACGCGATCTCCCTGCTCGACCGCCCGATCTCCGATGCCGACGCCGCCGCCGACGCGATCCGCTGGCCGGTGCTCGAGGCCGCCACGCAGCGCGAAGGCCGCGACGTGCGCGGCTTCCAGTCGGTGCTGATCGACCTGGGCGCGCGCCTGGGCCTGCCCGGCCTGGTGAAGGACGACGGCACGCCGCGCTACCGCGACTACGCCGATTACATCCTCCACCACGAACGCGCCCCCGGCGTCGGCCTGCTGGCCGGCTGGCGCGGCGACGGCACGCAGCACGGCAAGGGCGCGCCGAACCCGGGGCAGCTCGAGCGCTACAAGGAACACGGCGGCTTCTGGCATGCGCCGGTGCCGGCGCGCGGCCGCTATTTCAAGATGGCCAACCGCGACTACCTGCAGTGGTCGCACGGGATGGGCTTCATTCCGTCGGCGGCGCCCGTGGTGCTGCAGCTGTACTCGGAGACGCTGCAGAAGTTCCGGCTGGCCGCGCTCGGCCACGGCCCGGTGCAGCCGCCGGACGAGGAACGCGAGCGCGTGGCCACCTACTTCGACCCGCTGCCCTTCTGGTACGAGCCCTTCGAGGGCGAGCAGGCCGGCCGCGAGCGCTTCCCGCTGAGCGCGATCACCCAGCGCCCGCCCTTCATGTACCACGCCTGGGGCTCGCAGAACGCCTGGCTGCGGCAGATCATGGCGCGCAACGTGCTGTACCTGCACCCCGACACCGCCGCACGCCTGGGCCTGGCCGAGGGCGACATGGCGCACGTGGATTCCCACCACGGCCGCATCACCGTGCCGGTGGCGCTGGCCGGCAACGTGCAGCCCGACACGGTCTGGACCTGGAACGCGATCGGCAAGCGTCGCGGCGCCTGGAAGCTCTCGCCCGACGCGCCCGAGGGCCGCAAGGGCTTCCTGCTCAACCCGCTGATCTCCGACGTGCTGCCGCGCGGCGACCGCGCCAACGCCGACCCGGTGACCGGCCAGGCCGCCTGGTTCGACCTGCGGGTGGCGGTCACGCCGGCGCGCGGCGCGACCGCGAGCACACCCCAATACGCCCCCCTCGCCGGCGAGCCCGCCAGCGACCGCCCC